>CAYPSX010000144.1:8806-10385 GCA_964413185.1 uncultured Bacteroidales bacterium | reverse complement strand
GATGCGAATGAAAAGTATAACGAAGTTAGCGGACTTTATAGACAGACTCTAATTACAATTTTTTCAAATGTCTCCTTTTTTGTGCGAAACCCAACCCTGCGCTTTCAGTGTAATGTTTTGTCCCGATTTTGGAACCATCACAGCACCACCATCTTTCTTCGTAATATGGCCAATGGCTGTAATTTGCTCTGTTTTTTCAATTTTTTTAAAATCTGATGGTGAAACAGTGAAAAGCAATTCATAATCTTCGCCTCCGTTGAGCGCTGCAATAAGCGGCTCAATGTTCATTTCTTTTGCTGCTTCTCCCGCTTCCTGACTAATGGGTATTTTTTCCTGGTAAATTTTGCATCCGCAATCGCTGTTTTTGCAAATATGTAATAGCTCAGATGATAAACCATCCGAAATATCAATCATAGATGTAGGCTGAACACCAAGTTCTTTGAGTTTTTCAACGATATCTACGCGTGCTTCGGGGCGTAAAATGCGGCTGAGAATATAGTCTTTGCCCTGAAATTCCGGTTGTGAGTGCGGATTGGCTTTAAATACTTCTTTTTCGCGTTCCAGTATTTGCAGACCAATGAAAGCCGATCCCAAATCGCCGGTGGTGCAAATAATATCGTTTTCTTTTGCACCTGAACGTAAAGCTGCTTTTCCTTCTTCCACTACGCCAATGGCTGTAACGCTAAGGGCAAGTCCGGTGAGTGATGAGGTTGTGTCGCCGCCCACCAAATCAACATTGTAATTTTCGCAAGCCTGGTAAATACCGGCATACAGTTCATCTACGGCTTCTACCGAAAATTTGCCCGACATGGCAACAGATACAGTTACTTGCGTAGGGCGGGCATTCATCGCTGCCACATCCGAAAGGTTTACAACAATGGCTTTATATCCGAGGTGTTTGAGAGGTGTGTACATTAAATCGAAATGTACACCCTCAATGAGCATATCAGTTGTAACAACGACTTGGTTGTTTCCAAATTGCATAATGGCAGCGTCATCGCCAATGCCCTGTACGGTTTCTTTGTTGTTGATTTTTACTTTTTCGTTCAAATGGTCAATCAATCCAAATTCGCCAATGTCTGAGATAGGTGTAAGTCGTTTCTTTTCTGCCATAATAATTATTTTATTGCTGAACCTTCATCTTTTTTCCAAATCAATTTTTTCCCAAAACCCAACCGGTTATCTGTCATTTTTAATATGTCTGGATACAAAATCCACATGGTTGTTTCCATGAGCCGTGCATAAGGGAATCTTTTTAAATAGCGCTTCCTGACTTTTTCGAGCAAATCGCCTTCGGGTCTTTGCAGGGATCCTGCAATTTGTATGCCCCTGATTCTTCCTACAACTTTTGTTTCCAGATAAATATTGGCTGCAACTTTTGAATTTCGCAGGGCTTCTTTTCCATGGCGGGTAGTTTCATCTGTGGTAAAAACAAAGGCGTCTTGCGTACTCATCCACGCATAAAAGCAACTGGCACACCAGGGTTGGTCTTCAATAGATGTGGCCAGCGTAAGCACGTGGTGCTTTTTTATCATTTTCAGGATGCGTTCGTCGGGTTTGGGCATGATAATTTTTTTGC
>CAYPSX010000144.1:0-8796 GCA_964413185.1 uncultured Bacteroidales bacterium | reverse complement strand
GCTTTAGAAAGTATGGGTGGGAAAAGATATTAGAAAAGCGGGTTTAAAAAATCAACAAAGCCAAAAATTAATAAATTTGTACCTGACAGCTCGTTTTATAATGAACCGGGGCATGACAAAAAATTTGAACAGATGAAGCACATCATCAGGGCGGCATTTTTTACATTAGGTATCGGATTGTTAATGACCATAGCATTTAACATGACCCGGCCTGACCTTTTTTTTACAAATAATGCACGTACTGTATATTTTGTGGCTTTTATGATATTGATTTTTGCTGCAATGAGCATGAAAAATACGCTGTCGTATAAAACAAAATCAAAAATCGATTTTACACCTAAATATGATGAGGCCAAAACTTCCGGACTTACAATTGCTATTATCCTGCTTTTTCTTTTAGGCCCTATGTTTGACCAGACTGGCAAGTTTGGGATTTGTCAGTGCCAATGGATACGGTGGCTCGGCTGCCTTTTTATGATTGATGCTATTTTCTTTTTCACCTGGAGTGCATGGGTGTTGGGTAAAACATATTTTAGAAACGATGGAAAACCAGCTGAGCTGAAAATTGTAAAAACCGGGCCTTATGCTGTTATCAGGCATCCGCGATATTTGGCTGTAATAGCCTGGAGTCTGTCAACCGCACTGGTTTTTAATAATATTGTAGCCTTGCTTTTGGCCATAATTGTCATTTGGATTGTTGGCATGAAAGCTCACGACGAAGAAACATTTATGGAGCTCGAATTTGGCGAAGAGTGGATAGCCTACAAAAGAGAAACCTATCGTTTTATACCGTTAATTTATTAATGCAATGACATTACCATATACAGAAAACGATTTACATGCCGCATATAATCGTGTAAAAAATAAAATACACAAAACACCGGTTTTATCCTCAAAGCTAATCAATGAAATAGCCGGCTGCGAAGTGTTTTTTAAATGTGAGAATTTTCAAAAAGCCGGATCTTTTAAAATCCGGGGAGCAACAAACGCTATTTTGCAACTATCAGAAGACGAGCAAAAAAAAGGCGTTGTAACACATTCGTCAGGCAATTTTGCACAAGCCCTGGCACTGGCAGCCCGCAACCTCAATATTCCGGCCTACATTGTAATGCCGGAAAATGCTCCGCAAGTAAAAGTTGATGCTGTGAAAGGTTATGGTGCGGAAATCAAATTTTGTGTAAACACGCAGCAGCAACGAGAAGAGACCATGGAGAAATGGCAAAGTGAAACCGGAGCAACATTCTTGCACCCGTATGATAATCAGCATGTTATTTTGGGACAATCGACCTGTTTGTACGAAGCACTTTCTCAGGTAAACGAACCCGATTGCGTAGTTTCGCCCGTTGGGGGCGGTGGATTGGTTTCCGGAACGGCGCTTACTGCTAAATATTTGTTACCCAACGCAAAAGTTTATGCAGCCGAACCCAAAGGTGCCGATGATGCGTGGCATTCATTTAAAAACGGTCGTATTTATCCTTCTGAAAACCCTCAAACCATTGCCGATGGCTTGCTTACATCTTTAGGAGAGCACACTTTTCCGGTCATTCAGGAATTGCTGAGCGATATATTAATTGTTACCGATGAGGAAATAATTCAAGCCATGAAACTGATATATACACGCATGAAGATTGTTATTGAGCCTTCATCGGCAACCACATTAGCTGCTGTATTAAAAAACAAAAATTATTTTCAGAACCAAAGAATGCTTCTGATCGTTAGTGGGGGTAATGTTGAATTAAGTAAATTGCCCTTTTAAAGTTTATTTTTATGGATAATATTGCAGTAGAAAATATAATTTTTGCTTTCGGACTGACATTGTTTGCCGGAATGGCAACGGGCATAGGAAGCGCCATTGCCTTTTTCGCCAAACGAACCAATCATAAATTGTTGGCTATTTCGCTGGGGTTTTCTGCCGGAGTAATGATTTACGTCTCTTTGGTAGAAATCTTTCAAAAAGCTAAAGCTGATTTATCAAGTGTTTTTGGCGAAGTAACAGGTGCCTGGTATACGGTAGCTTCATTTTTTGGTGGCATATTATTTATTGCCATCATCGATAAAATGATTCCCAGTTACGAAAACCCTCATGAGGTAAGAAACTTAGAGGAAATCGGTTCCGAAACTGATGTTAAGAACAAGAAACTCATGCGCATGGGCGTTTTTTCCGCCATAGCCATTGCCATTCACAATTTTCCGGAAGGAATAGCCACATTTACATCCGGTCTGGCCGACCCCTACATCGCGCTGCCGATTGCTATAGCTGTTGCTATTCACAATATTCCGGAAGGTATTGCCGTGAGTGTACCCATTTATTATGCTACAGGGAAAAGAAAAAAAGCATTTTTATTATCTTTTTTTAGTGGATTGGCCGAACCTGTAGGCGCATTAATCGCTTTTTTTGTATTATATTTTTTCTTTGATACATTCAGTCCGGCCCTTTCCGGTATCATGTTTGGAGCGGTAGCCGGCATAATGGTGTTTATTTCGCTCGATGAACTGTTGCCAACAGCCGAGGAACACGGAGAACACCATTTATCAATTTATGGGCTCGTTGCCGGGATGGCTGTTATGGCTTTGAGCTTGTTGTTATTTATATAGTGCGTAAGAAAAATCCAATAATTATGAATGTCCATCTTATAGAACCATTAAATGTTGAGCAAAATATCATTAAAACCTATGAAAAGCAACTTGAGGAAGCCGGAATAGGTTTTAAGCAGTGGAATGATCGAAAGGAAGATACCGCATCGCTTATAGAACGTAGCAAAGATGCTGATGTGGTCATCTTTTCCAATATTCCGTTCACAAGTGAAGTTATTGATGCCTGCCCAAAACTTAAAATGCTTTCCGTAGCTTTTACCGGTGTAGATCATATCGACATGAAAGCTTGCCGGAAACGCGAAATTCTGGTTTCAAATGCAGCCGGCTATTCCAGCCAGTCTGTAGCAGAATTAACATTGGGTTTGATGTTTACTGTATTGCGTAACATCATTGGTAATGAGACAAAAACCCGTTCACTGAAAGGCCGAAGCGGCTTTGTAGGAACAGAATTGTATGGGAAAACTATAGGAATTGTTGGAGCCGGCGATATAGGTCAAACCGTGGGAAATATTTGCCATAATGCATTCGGATGTGAGGTGCTTTATTTTAACCGCAGTCGCAAAGAAGTGAAAAATGGAACGCTCGTAACGCTCAATGAACTGCTCAAAAAATCAGATATAGTGAGTTTGCATGTTCCTTTAAACAATGAAAGTAAGGGAATGATTGGCGAAGATCAGCTTTCGCTCATGAAGCCAAAAGCTATTTTGATCAACACGGCACGCGGGCCGGTGGTAGACACTTCTGCTTTAGTTCGGGCGTTGGAGCGGGAAACTATTGCCGGTGCAGCTATTGATATGTATGAGAAGGAACCGCCATTGCCGGAAAACCACCCCTTTTTATCAGCACCAAACATTATTTTAATGCCACATATTGCTTATGCTACGCAGGAAGCATTTGATTTGCGCGCCAAAATTGTTTTCGAAAACATTCTGAAGTGGCACAACGGCGCACCTCAGAATGTTCAATAATTTATTTTTTTATTCCTGGTAAGGTTTTAAAATTTCCATTATAGCATCGGTTTTTTCTTTGAGCAATTCAATGCTATTGGCCTCAACCAGAAGACGTAAATACGGTTCTGTGTTCGATGGACGAATATTGAACCACCAGTCCGGATATTCAACACGGTATCCGTCAAAATCGTAAAAAGCTTTGGGTTTTTCCTGCTGAAAGAAAGTATCTTTCACCTTGTCCATGGCTTCTTGTTTTTTCTCTATTTTGAAGTTGATTTCGCCGGAGTTCTCATAACCGCGAATTTTGTCAATGAGTTGCGAGAATGTTTTGCCTTCTGCTAATTTGTTTTTCAAAATGCGCATAACGAGAATAGCCGCCAGCATTCCGCTGTCTGAAAAAAAGAAATCGCGGAAATAATAGTGCCCTGCCAGTTCGCCACCGAAAATTCCGTCAATTTCGCGCAGTTTTAATGCGGCATAGGCTCGTCCTACACGCCACATGTGCATTTCGCCTCCTAAGTTTTCTATGTATTCTTTTACTGCCTGCGAAGTTCGGATATCCTGTAAAACTTTTCCTTTTTGATTTTTTTCTTCTAAAAAGTAATGTCCGAGTAGCGCTATAATTAAGTCCGGGGAAATAAATCTTCCTTTTTCATCTACAAACATTACACGGTCGCCGTCGCCATCGAAAATAACGCCTGCATCAGATTTGTTTTCAATTACTTTGTTTTTCAGGTCTGTTACATTGTCTTCAATTAGCGGATTGGGTTCATGGTTAGGGAATGTGCAGTCAATTTCTTCGTAAATATAATCAGGCTGATCGCCAAATATTTGACGGGCAAAAAGCCCGGCCATTCCATTGGAACAATCAATGGTCATGTTGATTCCTTTCCATTCAACCGCGTACGATTTGAGAAACTCGAGATAGGGCGTTTTTAAATCTATTTCGTGTTTTTCTCCTTTTTTGCCTTGTGGTTTCACTTCTGTTTGAATAAGTTTCTCCAATTCAGCCAGGCCTGAGTCGTAACCCACGGGCAAAGCTTTTGTTTTGGATATTTTCATTCCGTTATAATGAGCCGGGTTGTGCGAAGCGGTAATCATTACAGAAGCATCGAATTTGGCATGAGCTGTTCCAAAATAAATGAGCGGGGTAGTGGCCAGCCCTGCATCGTATACATCAGCACCGCTATCCAGGATTCCTTGTACCAGATTCTCATAAATTTCAGGTGATGATTCCCGCGCATCGCGCCCCACAAGAACACGCTGGGTTTTCAATAGTTGAGGAAGGTAAAAACCAATCCGATAGGCATGTGTGGCGTCAAAGTCTTTGTTATAAACGCCACGAATATCGTATGCTTTAAATGCTTTCATAGTAAACTTCTTTAGTTAATTAATAATGAATCAGCAAAATTATAAATTTGTCGTATATCTGCACCAAAAAAGTAAAAAAGTGAAAAAAACAAGCTTACAAATGCTTGAATATTTTAATTTAATGAAAAAAACATTAGTTTTGCTTATTAAAGCAATTTTATTGCAGTTTATGGCCAAAAAAGGATTATTTCTTGCGATTATACTCATGCTAACGGCACCCTTTGCCTTTGGTGGCAATATTGTACTCGAAGGAATTTACCAGGGTAAAAATCTTTATGTAATGAATCCTTTTGCCGGAGACGGTGTGGGGTTTTGTGTTTCAAAAGTTACGGTGAACGACCAGGTAACTACAGATGAGATAAATAGTAGCGCATTTGAAATTGATTTATCAGTATTTGAGTTTGAGGTAGGCGAAAAGCTCGTGATTAATATTGAGTACAAAGATAACTGCAAACCCAAGGTGCTAAATCCCGAAGTTCTTAAGGCGCGTAGCACATTTAAAATACAATCGATGCGTGTCGATGGTAAAACCGAAGAATTAACCTGGACTACAACAAATGAGAAAGGATCATTGCCCTTTTATGTTGAACAATTCAGGTGGAATAAATGGATAAGGCTTGGCACAGTTGAAGGCAAAGGAAAAACCGGCAGTAATTCCTATAGTTATAAGGTGCTTGTGCATTCGGGACTAAATAAATACAGGGTTCGTCAGCGAGATTTTACCGGAAAAGACAATTTATCGCGACCCACACCATATCGTTCTCAAAAAGAGCCGGTTACTTATGGGCCTAGAAAACCGGACGATAAAATAACTTTTTCATCTGAAACACTTTACGAAATTTATGACCTTTATGGTGTTAGAAAACGTAAAGGTTACGGAAAAGAAGTCGATGTGAAAGACCTGCCCAAAGGTGAATATTTTCTGAACTACGATGCACAGTCCGAAATTATCAAGATTAAGTAGTTTATTTTTATCCTCCCATAAACCTTACAAATTCTGCATTCCGGTCAAATAAATAACGATAAGTTATATGCGTTTTGGCTTTTTTTGCCCCAATTAATCTGTGTATTTTGTTCGCAGTATCGTTATAATCGCCAATCCACGAACTTTCCAATTCTTTGATTCCGTGTTTTTTTAGTTCATCGACCATTTGGATATAACCGGTACTAATAATGCCGGATTGCTGGTATTCGGGTAAAATTCCCGTAACAAGTAATCTTGCTCTCGTAATTTTTGTTGTGAGTTTGGTGGTTACAAACCTTATTTTGCCCCAAAAATCCAATTTGCCATTAAGCTTCCTTAGAATTTGGTTGATGTCCGGGAACACAATGAGCATTCCGATGGGATTTTCATTATGGTAAATGAACCAAATAAATTCTTCTTTCAGAATTGGTTTGGCCTCCAACATCATTTTTTTTATTTCATCGTACTCAAGGGGGATATAGTCATCGTGAAAGTGCGACCACACCCCATTGTATATTTTTATGATGTCGTTAAGGTATTTATCATAATTCTTAAACCGGAAATGATCGAACCGGAACTCTTTTTTTGTGGCTAAGTGGCGCGCAAATCTGACCTGACGTTCCGGAAACGGCGTAGTTAGGTCGCTGTGGTACGAATACATTTCAAAATAGGTTCGGAAACCATATTCTTCGAACAACTTCTGATAATAGGGTTTGTTGTATGGCATACCGTAACCTTGTGGCATAAATCCATCGACCAAAAGACCCTGATGCACATAATTTTCGCCAAAATTAACAGGGCCATCCATAGCTTCCATGCCCCTCTCGTGAAGCCATTTACGGGCAGTATCGAATAAAATGCGGGCAGCTTTATAGTCATCGATGCATTCAAAAAAACCGGTTCCTCCTGCGTAAGGTTTTTCTTTAAAAGCCCGGCGCTTGTCGTAAAACGCAGCAATTCGGCCGAGTAGCTCTCCATCTTTTCCAATGAGAATCCAACGTTGAGCTTCTCCAAATTCAAGTTTTTTGTTGCGCTCCTTAATAAAAAGGTCTTTTATTTCAGCATCCAGCGGACAAGCCCAGTTCGGGTCACCGGCATAAATTTCCCGTGGAACATTGAGGAAACAGTTTTCAGTGTTTTTATTGTTGACTGGTTTGATTTGCATTCTACTTTTTGTAATACTTTTTTTATTAAAAAATCAAATAAGTATTATGGTTCAATTCCTATAATCAAAAGAGGGACAGGGGGATTATTTCTTCCCTGCCTCATTACATTATATACCTCTCCTTCAAAATAGGCAACCCCGGAAGACATCTCTGACTGCATTTTTTTAGTTGGTAGTATTTCAATTCCTAAATTGACAACTCCTCCAGAATAAAATAGCATATGTTTTACAAAAAGATCATAAGCAACGAATGAATATTTACCAAATTGTACTTCAACTGCAAGTTTGTCTTTTACAAAGTCTGTTTGATTATAACTGTAAATCGGCTTTTCCTCTCCATTTTCAATTAAAAACTTTCTTTGTTCGGTTGCGGGCATCAAAATACTCTTTTCCATCAACTCACGATTTAATGTGATATAATAGTTATACCTGCTTTCAGCCCATCCTTTCTTTGAAAATTCTTTGTTAAATGCTTTATTTAAATCTTTAGGACTAAAAAGTTTGTTCCCAACTATTCTTTTTTCTTTGCTAATTTTTGTTCTATGATCATTAGCATTGATGTTTTTAATGACGGTTTTAATTTCTTGATACATTTTTTTATGATGAACAATTAAATATTCCTCACCATTTAAATGTGAATATGTTTGTGAAATTTTCATGCTTCTTTAATTTTATTATTCCATTCTTTAGGAATGCTTGCAATTTTATCATTTGACTTTGGTGTATGTATTGGTTTATTAATAGGTCTTAGCTTTAGATTTCCTTCTTTTAATTTTTCAATTCTTTCAATCGCTGTATTCACATAATCTTTTTCCTTTTCTATGCCTATTGAATTTCGATAGTTTTTCAAGGAGGCAATTCCTGTTGAACCAACCCCAGCAAATGGATCTAAAACCCAACTATCTTTATTTGTAAGAGCTAATACACATCTTTCTACTAATTCAACGGGAAATTGTGCAGGGTGAGATGTTTTCTCGGGGTGGTTTGATTTAACGTTTGGAATGTTCCACATACCGCTTTCCCAGTCTTTAACAATAATTTCCCAAATATCAGAAGGGTTTTTCCCTTTCGGATTACCTGATATTTGACCTTTTTTTGGCCCTTTGAAGTGTCTTTTTCCCGGATATTTTGCGGGTACCCGAACATTGTCTAAATTAAAAATATAATCATCTGATTTGGTAAACCAAAGTAGTGTTTCATATCGGCCTGAAAAACGATTACGAGCATGCAATCCATGTCCAAAATGCCAAACTATTCTGTTTCTTAATTTTAGCCCTAATTTTTTAAATATTTGATAATAAAAGATATCAAGTGGAAATATTTCTCCCTTTTCGACATAATTCCCAACTTGCCAACAAATACTACCATTAGTACTTGTAACTCTTACGAGTTCCTTTATTATTTTTTCCTGGAGCTCTAGATATTTTTCTATTGAAGTCTTTATTTCATATTCTTTTCCAACATTATAGGGTGGAGATGTAATGACCAGATCAAATCTCCCGCTATCCATTTTTTTTAGGTGGCTCAATGTGTCCCCAAGAATTATTTCACATGAATTTGGATACAAATGTTCCATAAATTCGTTTATTGGTTCTTTTACACTCATTGTCAATTAATTCAAGTTATGTTTAGCTACAAAAGTAGTTTTTTAAAATGTCTAGTTAAAATTTCTTTTTCAACTTTACTTGTTAATTACTTACTAAAGTTTCGCAGTTAAATAATGTGTTGAAAAACAACAAAATAACATAAAA
>CAYPSX010000143.1:0-10476 GCA_964413185.1 uncultured Bacteroidales bacterium | reverse complement strand
ATAATGGTCGAAGGATGCGGGATTTTGTTCAGCAAATTGGTTTGAATAGTTAAAACAGGTCGTGTTTTTCCAGGCTCGGTTCCAATTTGTGGGTTTAGGTCTGCGATCCAAATTTCGAACTGTTTAATCTGCATAATCAGTCTCCTCAAAATCTTTAAGTACAGCCATTGAATCGTCTTTGACCAAATCAGATTCCTTTCTCAACTTCTCTTCGAGAATTTTTTCCCGCTGAAGTTTATTATAATGTTCCAATGCCTCGTTAATATAACGGTTTCGTGGCTTTTTTAAACGGGCCAGTATTTTTTCGGTTTCGCCGAAAATTGAATCGTCTATTTTTAGTGATACCGACTTCATATATCTATTTTTTATATTAATTTATGATATATTTATAGCGTATATAACTCGTAATTTGTTTCGTTTTTTAATGTTTTTTCTTATTATTTCACCGATAATCTTTTCGTACAAAAAACATGCGTTTCGTATCGGCGATTTTGTTTTTCTATTGCGTTTTAGTTCTCGCTGAGTTTCGCTGAGTTATCCGCTGAGTTTCGCAGATGCTTTTCTGCGCGACTCTGCGGCGTACTTTGCGTAACTCTGCGAGCGGTGTTTTTGATTAAGTTATTGTGTTTTTTATAAACGTTTGATGCCGCTGGCATCAGTGGTGTGTTTTTAAAACTATTCGTTATATGTTTAATTGTTCTTTTTGTATCATTTTAATTTCCTTGTTTCCTGTTTCGCCGATGATCTTTTTGTTACAAAAAATGTGCGTTTCGGCGCGGCGACGTTATATTTTATTTTTTATGGCTATAAACGTTTGATGCCTCCGGCATCAGTTCCTGCTCCTCAAAAAGTCTCATGCAAGTCTCGAGGAACAAACCCGGAGGTTTGCATGTTTATAGAACCTCCAATCAACGACGGAAGGCGACTCCGGAGGAGTCGAACTTGTCTTTGATATTCTTTTTTCTGGCGTTTTTCCATATTAAAAACGTTTAATTATTCTTTGCCAACACAAAACAGATGATCCTGGCCACGTATGTAAATGTTGCCATCGACAAATGCCGGGGTGCAATCTGATTTTTCTCCCAACGGATTTGTGCCTAATTCTTTGTATTCTTTTGCCATGGCAAAAATGTGTGTTACACCTTGCCGGTCTATCACGAAGACCTTTCCATTCACCAGCATGGGAGAGGAATAAAATCCGGCCATGAACTCTTTTTCCCAGTAATTTTCACCGGTTTTAGCATCGTACATCGCCACCACGCCATAACTTGTAACCAAAAGCATTAAATCTTTTGTGGCAATGGGGCTGGGGACATCGGAGAGTAACTCGTCGCTTTCCCACAAAATTTTCGGTTCTTCGCCTACCGCAACGGCCACAAGTTTCGCATATTCGTTGCAACCATATACCACACCATCAGCGTAAGCTACAGATGGCCCGACTTCGCCGTATGTGCAATCAATTTTCCAGTGCTGTTTCCCGGTGAGCGGATCATACGATGCAATATGCGGATCGGCAATGAGGAAGACCTCGGTGCGGTTTCCGGTATTGGCTAAAACGGGCGATGCCCACGAAATTTTCACATCGCGTTTGGTTTGATATATTTTTTCGCCATTGCCTGTATTAAATCCCAGCAGGCGCGGCGAATCGCGATCGTCGAACTGCACAATAAGCACATTTTGGTAAATCATGAGTGATGATGAGTGCCCATAATGATTGCCCGGTAAACCAATATTTTTGGCCCATTGCCGGTTTCCGTCCATGTCGAGTGCTATAAGGTTCCCGTTGCTAAAAATGGCATACACCTTTTTTCCATCGGTAGCCATGGTCGGCGCAGCATGACCTGTATTGCTGGTTACTTCGGGTGTTTCTTGAGGTTCGCCCGGAATGTCCTTCAGGGTATTTGTCCATATATTTTCGCCGGTATGTCTGTTGTAGCAATAAACCTGTTGTTTTTTGCCGTTGGACCCTGTAAGGAACACCTTGCTGCCCCAAACAATGGGGGAGTTAAAGCCTTTCAGCGGGATTTTTTGTTTCCATTGAATATTTTTCCCGGTTTCACCATTCCATTTCAAAGGAATATTTTTGGCCGATACCACGCCATTGCCGCCCGGTCCGCGGAAAAAGGGAAATTTCGCTACCGATGCCGATTCAGAAGCTTCATTTTTTGCTGATGCGTCTGTTTTCGCTGGCTTTTCGGTTTCAGCTTCGGCCTTTTCGGTTTCGCTGTCCGAAGTTGCTTGTTCGGAAGAAGATGCCTGATCAGTATCTGCCTCTTTGTCTCTTTCAGTCGTTTCATCTGATTTCTCATCGTCTGCAGACGACTTGCTTTCAGCTTCGGGATCAGCCTGGTCACTGGTGTTTTCTGAGGGCTCTTCGGGCTTGTTGTCCTTGCTGATATCCTGGTTTTGTTGTGCTATTTGTGCAGTATCAGCCTTCATCTTTTTTGTGGAAAATAACCGGTCTAGTTCATTGTGCGTAAAAAATGCAGCCAATAAAGCAGCGACTACAATTACAGCTCCTCCTGCGGTCACCCATTGTCGTGTTTTGCGGCGCTCGGCAATCAGCGGCTCATCGCTTTCGCTGATTGCCGGTTTGGGTTTTCTGGTTTGTTGGATAAAATGCAGCGAGATGAGCAAAACCGCTACGCCCATCAGCATTAAATAACCACCAACACGTAATTGCCATTGATTGGTAAAATAGGCTTTTCGCGCCAACAGGTCGATCTGGCGAATTTCCTGTCGTAAATCGTCATCCCCGGGATTTTCACTCAATCGTTCTACCAGTTTATTCACGACCTCCGTATTCACCGGGTCTACGGTATTAATTTGAATGTAATTGACGATGAGCAGCATACTCACCACAAATGAAAATGCCCCGGCAATGATGGCCAATCGTTGCCAAAACTTCGGGGTGAACATATTTTGCAATTTCTTTTGTTCCATGTTGATATCGATAAAAACTTGTTAATCTTCTTCGGGTTCTACCGGACAATAATCTACACAACGAGCACAGCTCAAGCAGTGGCCGCGGTTGGGCGTATAATCTTTCCGGTATCGATAAATAGATGTATTCCACAAGGTAAAACCAATGACCAAACCAATGAAGACACCTAAAATCCAGCTTCCGGTATAAAATTCATCTATTTTGTTTTCTGCTTCTTCAAACAATTGCTCTTTTGATTTTCCCGATCCTTTAAAGGCTGTAATCTCATCTGTAGGTTCGGTGGATTCATCAAACTGTTTAATTTCCTTAGCCAGTTTCACAGTAGGATTTACACTCGCCAAATTTGCATGAAAACGGGAAACCGTCCATCCCAAAAGCACTGCAATTACAGGAATAAGCAGCGAAAGCCAAATTACGCGTCGTTTGGTAACCGGGCGCTTTTCGATTTCTTTTGCGCTCACGGGTTTGTCAATGGCATCGAACGGGCAGGAATCTTCGCACAATTTGCATTGAATGCATTTGGCCGGGGTAATAGACAAATGGCGTTTAGAAATCAGGCTGCTCCAGTGAAGCAACACGGCATACGGACACAAAAACCGGCAATACGGGCGGGCAATAAATACGCCGATGAGTAATAAGATTGCGCCGATAAGCAACATTTCAAATGTACCGTCCATACGGAAAAAACCGATAAACGGATCGTAGCGGCATATAATAAAATCGGTGCCTGTGGCTGCATACAAAATACCCAATCCGAGATAAATAAACGGAATCAGTCCCAGCGCTTTTTGCACCCATGGTTTCACTTTCATGGGTTTAAAAATAACCAGGTCTTGCAGCGCGCCCAGCGGGCAAACGCCGGCACAAAAAGTGCGCCCGAAAAACAGTGCAAAAATTAAGGGTAAGGCAAAAAAACCAATAACTACCAGCGGTATGTGATATCCGGAATTAAACAAGGCCAGAGAAATATTTTGCACCGATCCAATGGAGCAAACACACCCTTCGCGGTAAAACCCAAAATAGGCAATTGCGAAAATTGACATCCAGAAGACACCCCTGCGGGAGCGTTTTTTCAAAATTAACCAGGTAATGACAGACAGGGCTGCAAACAACACAACAAAATCCATCCAGTGAAAGAAATCTGCGCGTGCCTCGGGGTTAACGGTTTGTGGCTGGGTGTACTCTGTTTCGAATTCGGGTTTTGGGAAACGCTGTGTTTGTGCTGTAGCGGCAATTTGCAACAGCAACATCATCACACTAAAAACCCATATTATCCACTTCGTTCTCATGCTTCGCCCTCCTGTTTTTGCTGGTCTTCAAAACCGATGAGCAAATACGGATCGCCGGCCGGCACGCGGCTAAAGGCATCGGCAGGGCAGGCTCGCGCAATAGCACATTCGTTACAATCGACGCACAAGTTATGGCGCACCTGAAGCTGCAACGAACCATTTCCGAAAGCACTACATCCTTTTACACATTTTCCGCATCCGTTGCATAAATCTTCATCGATTTCGTACTCAAAAAATGGTTCTTCCACAAAAGTACGTTTTATGGCGTCGGTCGGACAAAGCTTGTTTTCGGCGGCAGTGGTCAGGTCTTTGGCTTCGGGCCGAAAATACCCGCCGCATAAATCGCAATAGCCACACATATCGTACACATGCACACATTTTACCGCAGAAAGCGTAAGCACGCATTCATCAGCGCAGTTGCCGCACTGAATGCACTTGGCCGGGTCGAGCTGCCAAACCATGTCTTCGGACGAAGAACGTCCGATCAGGTGGCCGCCCAGACCTCCAATGCCTAATGCAGCAGTAATCCGGGCTGCACTGCCCAGGAACTCACGCCGGTTTATTTTCTTTTTTTCGTCACTCATTTCTTGTTGCTTTGAATGCCTTTATGCTTTCGGTAAAAATTCGCTTCGGGATGCATGCAATCGCTTACTTTGCGGCAATTTTTGCACACAAAATCAAAGTCGCATGATTCTTCTTTTTCACGAAAAGCAAGTACCCCGGCGGTAACGCCAAGGGCAGCCAATGCTGAGCTTCGTGCCAATGTTTTGAAAAATTCCCGTCTATTCATCATTTAATGTTTTATTTTTTCAAATATACGCACCAAATTTCTCACCGGATCGAGGATAATAATCCGCCCATGGCTATCCACAGCTAAATCCAATCCTTTAGTTCCGGGATCAAATTTCGCCGGAGACGCCACTACACACTGAAAATCTCCGTTGGGTGCATGAATTTTGACTCGTTCAATACCTTTTTCGGCAGTAACATAACTTCCATCGTCTAAAAGTACCATGTGCGAGGGATTGCAACAACCACTAAAGCCTTCCAGTTGCATAGAAGTGCGCGACCAGTTGGTAACGAGGTTCCCTGACATATCGTACGATTCAAATTGATGACGCCCCGTATTGACCACCCACAAATTGCCATTTCGACCGATATCCACATCCAAATATCCACTGGGAATAATAAAGCCGGGAATCCCTTTAGCTGTGTCTTTTTTTCCAATGGGTTTTACATACGTACCATCGGGTTTATAATGATGCACGACTTTCAGCCCGGCATCGGCCACAAAAACATGAGCCGGTGTTGTTGTTATGCTTGTAATGACTGACGAGTCGCTACGTGCATCCCAAACGGCTTTTTGTGCGCCATTTTGAGTCCAAATTTCCACATGATCGCCTGCCGACAAATAGATGTCGCCCGATTCGGCAAGGTGTACACATTGGGCTTTAATTCCGGTTTCGATCCCGTTAATAAAATCGCCATTATTGGTAAAAATATGGACTTTCCCGTCGGCTGCAACGAAAATCTCATTGTTGCTTCCGATAGCAATGCCTCTCGGACGATCGAGGTGCAGCGGTATTTGGTTAATTTCTTTGTAACAAACCAAAGAATCGGGGATTTCCCGCAATTTTTGTATGTCGTATTTGTACGGGTTGATGTTGGGTTGATCATCATCCACAAAAAAATCGCGCGCCATAAAAACAATTACAGCGACCAGCAGGAGAATGCCGAGGTATAGTACGATTTTATTCTTCATTTCGTTTTATTTTTTTCGTATATCTATACAAACCATTGTTTTCGAATCACGCATGATGAGTCGGCCATCGGCTATGGCAATTGGGCCCCATGCATCGCGGCCATCGAGAATTTGTGCCTTGTCGAGTTCTTCAAAACCGGTTGTGCTGGCGCGGGCAATGGTTAGTGTACCATTATCGTTCAGGATGAAAAACTTGCCATCGGCAATGATGTAAGGCCCAAGACCAAAACGTTGTTTTTTTCCGCTGGTCCATAAAATATTTTTGGCATCGTCGGGCTTGGCGCATACAAACTGGTTGCGGCCGCCACCTGCATCTTTGGGCAATATGGTGAACACACGATTGTTCCAGAGAAGCGGTGTTTGTTGCTCCGAAGCCATGCCACCTTTGGGCTTGTATTCTTGCAGCACATTCACTTTGTATGTATCGTTTTCGGGAATTACTCTAAAAAGCATGCCTCCGGCTCCGTATCCCGCTGTCATCAGTATTAATCCATCTTTCATTACCAGTGGCGAAGGTGCCACCACCGAAGGTTTGAAGGTAGTGGTTTTCCATAAAATTTCGCCAATGTCATCGCCTTCGGCAGAAATACCGCAAATGCCGCCAATAGCAGCATACACGTACATCTTTTTACCATTGAGCTCCATGGGCATTACGGATGAATGTGACATGTCCCAGTTCATCGAATTGGGCGTTTGCCAAAGCAAATCGCCCGTGGCACAGTCTACACCGATAAGCAATGAAGTTCCTCCCGGAGCAAGAACAGCCACATCGTTGTCAATAAGCGGACATTGCCCGGTGTACCAATGGGGAACTTTAGTATTGTATTTTCGTACCATATCTATTCCCCAGAGGAATTTTCCTGTCTCACGCTCGGTGCACATTACGTGACACATGGGGCCTATGGTTAGGATATATTTTTCGGTTACTGCCGGCACGGTTCGCGATAACCCGTGGTTACGTTTTACGTGCACGTTGTACCAACGACGCCAGAGTTCTTCTCCGGTTTCCAGCGAAAAGCAACGTAGCGCATCGGCTTTGCGGTCTTCCAGGTAATCGAGCACATACACTTTTCCTTCGTAAATGGCTGCTGCGGCGTGTCCTTCGCCCATTTCAATTGTCCACTGAATATCGGGTCCGCTTGAGCCCCATGAATCAATAAGTGGAATGTCATCTTTAACGATATTGTCGAAATCTGCCCCACGAAAACGCGCCCAGGTGCCATTGAAACCTTCTACTTTTTCTTTGCTGTAATGCATAAAGTAATTGCCAATATCAACCTGATCGGCGTTACTGCTGTCGCGAGCCGGGCGGTTGTCCATGCCGGGTTCGCTAATTTGAAAATCGCGCACCGGATTATAAGCCAGCCAATAAATAAGCGCTGCCAGTCCGGCAAAAATTGCTACGGCAAGGAAATAAATATGAGTACGGTTGGGTTGCATTCAGTTTATTTTGCTTTAATATCGTAAGCCATCAATGCACCTCCGTGGCGCACGTACATTATGCCATCTCTGATTACCGGATGCGACCAGTACGGGCCCTTGCCATGTGGTATTTTAAACGAGCTGATGATTTTGAATTCTTCCGGTGTAGGTTCTACGAGAGCAACATTTCCTCGTTTTTCGTCGTAGCAATATAATTTACCATCGGCTGCAATAATTGAACCTTTGTTTTGCCACTCTTTTTCATACATTTTTTCGCCGGTTTCCCAGTTTAGACATACCCAGTTTCCATTTCCGTTGTTGATCCAGTTAGCTCCGTATATGTAGTCGCCAATTTTCACTGCACCGCCGTGGTGCACATCCAGGTTATCATCATCATATTTAAAATATACTACCGTAGAATCTTTTTCACTTAACTCCAGCATTACAGCTTTATGATTATACCCATTTGTTACAAATATTTCTCCGTTGCTGTAAAGCGGGGTATTGGTTTGATTATTGGCACGCCAGCTTCCTCCGGCAAACTGCCCGTAGTTGAATTTCCATAAAATATCACCATTCTCGGGATTTACGCTAAAAACGTAATTCGTTGAAACCTGGATGATGTATTTATTCCCCTCGTGCTCAATCATAATAGGCGAAACGTAAGACGGGCTGTCATCGAGCGATGGAGATTTCCATATTGTTTCCCCGGTCATTTTATCTAAAGCCACCATCATGGTTTCCGGTCCGCCAACTGTGAAAAATACCTTGTCGTTATATACAATTGGCGATTCGGCTATGCCCCATTTGTGGAATACTCCGTTGAACTTTTCATGAGCATCTATTTTCCAGATAATTTCGCCGGAAATTGCATCAACACATGCTACGTGTCCCAGTCCGCTGGACATATACAAACGTTTTCCGTCGATTATGGGCGTGGGGCGGCTTTCGGTGTACGATTTGTTCCAGGCCAGTCCGTAGGGCGTTTGCCATTTCATTTCCCCATCCATGGTGAGCGCCATAACCACGTCCATGGAATCTTGTTTTCCTGTAAGATAAATGGTATTGTGGGCTATGGAAACGGACGAGTGCCCGGGATGTAAATCCTGGTTGGCCCAAAGCATTTTGGGTCCGTGATCCGGCCACTTTTGGAGTAAACCGGTTTCATTTTTATAAACACCTGTGCGGTCGTAGCGCCAGTCGCTGAGCAACTGGGCATCAGCAAACTGAATAAAAAATGCTACAATTAAAAAAGTGATTCCTATTTTGGTTGTCATGATGCTATATTTTATTTCTTATTAACTTTTATTGTGCTGCGATGTCAAATGCCATCAGCGAGTTCCCGTGTCGTACATACAATTTTTCATTGTGAATGACTGTATGCGCCCAATGCGGGCCTTTCCCGTGCGGCACTTTAAATTTGCTGACCATATCAAAACCGGTTGCTGTAGGTTTTAGAAGCGCCACATAACCCATCTCATCGTAGGCATAGAGCATATCATCAGCCCAAATAATGTTGCCTTTTTTGCGCAAAACCGCCTCGGCATGCAGGTCTTTCCCGGTTTCCCAGTCCACGCAGTGCCATTTGCGGCTAAAATCGCCACCGCCGTAAATTTTACCATCGTGAAGCACCACGCCGCCCATGCGGCTGTCGAGCGAGCTGTTGAACCATTTTTCGGAAACGCTGCTTCCATCTTCAGATAAAGAAAGCATTACACCACCTTTACCGTAACCACTTAAAATGTAAATGTCGCCGTTGTGATAGAGCGGTGTATTGGCATGCACGGAATATTTGTTGGTTTGTTCGTGTGTCCAGAGTAGTTTGCCGGAATTTGCATCAAGGCCGAGTATGTGGTCTTCGGTTTGGGTTACAAATATTTTGCGTCCGTTATGCTTAATGACCGTGGGCGAACAATAGGCGCTTTTTTCGCCTTTTCCTTTGCTTTTCCAAATGAGCGAGCCATCGTTGGCATTGAGTGCAATCACATTTGCATCTTTGCCGCCGGGTACACAAAACAGCTTGTTGCCGTCCATTGCCAGATTTTCGGTAATTCCCCATTTGATGTTGCGTCCGTCGTACTGTTCAAAAACATCGACTGACCAGATTTTTTCGCCGTCATCGGCATCCAGGCAATAAACCACACCCAAACCACTGATCAGGTACAATTTATTATTTGCAAGTAAGGGTGTTGTGCGAACTCCCTCGTAACTTTCATCCCATTCAGGCCCGTATACTTTTTTCCATTTCAGTTTTCCTGTTGGTGAGAGCGCGTATAACACACCCTGATCGTCTTCCATGCCTGTAACATAAATAATTTCATCGGTTACCACGGCAGAAGCATGTCCTACGCCCAGCTCATCATAATTCCAAACAAGATTTGGCCCGTTGGCCGGCCATGTTTTTAGCAAACCTGTGCTGTTATATTTTCCGTCGCGATTATCGCCACGCCATTGAACAGTTTCCTGAGCAATGCATGTCATGCTCAGGAAAACAATCGTAATTACCAGAAATAGATTCTTCATAGTTGTATTTGTTTTAGCAGATTTCAAAACTAAAGGAATAAAAGCCGAGACTGACCAATGCAATATTGAATGCAGCGTTATTGTTTGTTTAGACTAGATTAACATAAGCGTGCTGCGCCTTTCGAAAAATACACAAAAAAAATAACGTACAAAAATATAAGACAAATATGTACGAAAATGGGACAATTTCGTTATTTAGGATTTTGTGCGGATAGTCGCGACGTGAATTTGTCAGCAAACGAGAAGAAAAGATCAATACTTGGCCCGTCAGATTATGCTTGACTTGACACTAGAATTAGTTCTGTTTCCAGTTTAATCTATAATCCGGAATAAAAAATGTATATTTGTGTTAAACTCAATAGAAATGATTAATATTCATAAACAAATAGAATATTGGATAAACAATGCTATTGATGACTTTGAATCAGCAAGAATATTGATAGAACGTAAGCGATATTTACACGGATTATTCTTTTGTCATTTACTAAAGTTTCGCACTTAATAGAACTTTGATTTACAAAGATTTATATAAAACA
>CAYPSX010000142.1:0-10665 GCA_964413185.1 uncultured Bacteroidales bacterium | reverse complement strand
AAAAAAAGGCTGCCTTTCCAGACAACCTTTCTCAAATATATTCGTTTTGATTTTATTCTTCTTCTTTCGGATCAATCAACATTCCCGCGCCAACGGTATTGTTGGTTCCTTCTTCAATGAGAATCATGCTGCCGGTAATGCGGTTGCGTTTGTATGAATCCCAGTTGATGGGTTTGGTGGTTTTTATTGAGATGCGACCGATATCGTTCAACTCAAATGCTTTGCCTTCGTCTCTGATCATAAGTTTGTTAATGTCGAGGCGATATTTAATGTTGGTGATTTTGCATTTGGCTTCGTTGCTGGTATGCTTCAAAATGTATTTCCCGCCGGGAATCATGGGTTTTTCGCTTAACCAGGTTAGCATCATGTCCATTTCCTGGGTGCAATTGGCTCTGTTTTCTGCATCTACAATCATGTCGCCACGACTGATATCAATATCGTCTTCCAACTGAAGCGCAACCGATAAGGGCGGATAAGCCTCGGGAATTTCACCGTTCAATACGGTAATGCTTTTAATTTTGCTTTCAATTCCGGAAGGTAACACGGCCACTTTATCGCCTTTTTTGAAAACGCCACCGGCTACACGTCCTGCGTATCCACGGTAATCGTGGTACTCATCGCGCTGCGGACGAATAACGTATTGTACCGGTAAACGTTTGTCTACATAGTTCTTGTCGCTTGTAATTTTAAGTGTCTCAAGCAAATCAAGCAATGTAGGTCCTTCATACCAGGGTGTTTTTTCAGAACGCTTTACAACATTGTCGCCGTCTTTGGCGCTGATAGGTATAAAATGAATATCGGGTATATCTAATTTTTTTGAAACTTCAGCAAAATCAGCTTTAATTTCTTCGTATCGTTCTTGTGAGAAGTCTACCAGATCCATTTTGTTTACACATAAAAGTACGTGCGGAATTTGCAGCAAACTTGCAATAAATGCATGGCGCTTTGTTTGTTCCAGTACTCCGTTGCGTGCATCAATTAAAACAATGGCTGCATTGGCCGTAGATGCCCCTGTTACCATGTTTCTTGTGTACTGAATGTGCCCGGGTGTATCAGCAATGATAAATTTCCGCTTGGGTGTGGCAAAATAGCGGTAGGCTACATCAATGGTAATTCCCTGCTCGCGCTCGGCCCGCAGCCCGTCAGTAAGCAGCGCCAGATTTGTATCTTCGCTTCCCATGCGCTCGCTGGCTTCTTCTATGGAAAATAATTGATCTTCAAAAATGGATTTACTATCGTATAGCAACCGGCCAATAAGCGTACTTTTTCCGTCGTCCACACTGCCTGCTGTTGTAAAACGAAGCAGTTCCATATCAAGGTATCCTTCTGTCGATTGCGATTGTGTCTGGTAATTTTCGTCTCTCATGGTTAAAAATTCATCTGTTAGCTAAAATATTTTGATCAGATGGAACATCTTTTCCAAAATTCGATTGTTTTAATGTTCAAAAGTGGCTAGAAGTATCCTTCTTTTTTCCTGTCTTCCATAGCAGCTTCCGAACGTTTGTCATCTGCCCGGGCACCGCGTTCCGTTGTGCGGGTGGCAGCAACTTCCTGTACTATTTCTTCTAAAGTGCGGGCTTTTGATTCTGTTAGTCCTGTATTGGTAATGTCGCCGATGGTGCGGCAGCGCACTTCTTTTTCAACAATTTCTTCGGTATCGCGGAGCGACATGAATGATGCTGCGGCCAACCATACGCCATCACGTTTGAAAACTTTTCTTTTGTGTGTAAAGTAGATGCTCGGAATTTCAATGTTTTCGAGCAGAATATATTGCCAAACGTCCATTTCGGTCCAGTTGCTGATGGGGAAAACCCTGAAATGCTCGCCCATATTTTTACGGCCATTGAAAAGGTTCCACAGTTCCGGACGTTGATTTTTTGGGTCCCACTGTCCAAAGTCGTCTCTGTGTGAGAAAAAACGTTCTTTGGCCCGTGCTTTTTCTTCGTCACGGCGACCGCCGCCCATGGCTGCATCAATTTTTTCTTCTTCTATGCCGTCAAGCAATGTAGCTGTTTGCAGTACATTCCGACTGGCATCGTATCCGGTTTCTTCAACTACTTTTCCGGCGTCTATCGTATCCTGTACGTATTTCACAAGTATTTTTGTACCTGTTTTTTCAGCCAGATCATCGCGGAATTTTATGGTTTCATCAAAGTTGTGTCCTGTGTCGATGTGCATCAATGGGAATGGTACCCGTGCCGGCCAAAAGGCTTTCCGGGCAAGGTGAAACATCACTATCGAATCTTTACCCCCTGAAAATAACATAGCCGGACGATCAAATTGTGCGGCTACTTCCCTGATTACAAAAATCGACTCTGCTTCCAGCTCTCGTAAGTGTTTTACTGCATATTTTTCCATAAGCCTTCTTATAAATATTATATGGCTGATTTAAGAACCACAAAAGTAGAAAAAAAAATCGTTTAGCGAAAATCTCGAAGTTAATTACATAATTTTTATGGAAAACTGTACTTTTGTACCGCCTTATAAAATTGATACATACAAATTATCATTCTATGTGGTCTTGAACAATCATATTTTTTAATTGTGTATTGAATAGTGAACATTATGAACGCAAAAGATATTGAAAGAATAAACCGTGAACTTGAAAAAGCCGATGCCAGACAAACTGTGAAATGGGCTATTGATCATTTTGGTAAAGATGTGGTTTTGTCATCGAGCATGGGAGCAGAAGACCAGGTTTTGACAGATATGGTGATGAAAACCGATCCATCTATTGAAATTTTCACCCTCGATACAGGACGTATGTTTCCTGAAACGTATGAATTGATTGACAAAACCAACGAGTTTTATAAAACCAACATCAGAATATATTTTCCAAAGCATGAAGATGTAGAGAAGATGGTCAATGAAAAAGGCGTAAATCTCTTTTATCATTCCATAGAAAACAGAAAACTGTGTTGCCACATTCGGAAAATTGAACCCTTGAAACGTGCTTTTACCGGACGTAAAGCCTGGATTAGCGGGCTGAGGCGCGAACAATCCGTTACCCGAAAAAATGTAAAACGCATTGAATGGGATGAAGCCAACGGTCTTGTGAAAATTAATCCGCTCATTGACTGGAGTAATGATGATGTTTGGGATTACATAACCGTGAACCACGTTCCTTATCATCAACTTCATGATGAAGGATTTCCGAGCATTGGTTGCCAGCCATGCACACGCGCAGTGAAAGAAGGCGAAGATATTCGTGCCGGACGCTGGTGGTGGGAAGACCCGAAGCATAAAGAGTGCGGCTTGCATGTGCAGGAAGATTTGAAAACAGATGTTTCTTTCGATTTTAAAAATATAAACAAAAATGATTGAAACCTTTGATATATCAATTACCGGAAAGGGAAGAGGCTTTCATTTAATTACACGGCAAATTGAAAATGAACTCGGTCAACTGCCTGAAAAGGGCTTGGTGCATCTTTTTATGCGCCATACTTCGGCAGGTTTAACAATCAATGAAAATGCCGACCCTTCTGTTCGTACAGATTTTGAAACTTTTATCAACCACCTGATACCCGAAAATTTTCGGGGTTTTACGCACACTATGGAGGGTTCGGACGATATGCCTGCCCACCTTAAATCATCGCTCATTGGAAATGAAATAACCATTCCGGTGCGCAACGGACGCCTCGATATGGGAACCTGGCAGGGAATTTATCTCTGCGAATTCAGGAATCATGCGGGAAACCGGAAAGTTTCAGTTACTATTTACAGCTAATCGCTGTTTCATGAATAGAAATGCTCCGCCACACGGTATGTGTTGCAATGCGCATCCACAATATCGCGCAGCCGGCGCGAGTAACCTCCACCCATTGAAACAGCTGCGGGAATGCCTCGAGCACAGAGTTTTTGAAACACCATAATGTCGCGGTCGCGGCAGGCAGCTATGCTGATGCTTACTTTTCCAAGCAAATCGTTGGCTAAGATATCTACACCCGATTGAAAATAAACCATGTCGGGTTTAACTTTTTCTATCAACCGGTCGAGATTTGTTTTGAGCAGGTTTAAGTATTCTAAATCTGTTGTTGTATCGGGCAATGCAATATCTAAATCAGATTTTTCTTTGTGAAGCGGGTAATTTTTTGCTCCGTGCATGCTGAATGTAAAAACGCTATCGTTTCCCTGGAAAATTTTGGCCGTGCCATTTCCCTGATGCACATCTAAATCGACTACCAAAATTTGGTTTTTCGGGTATTTATGCAAATAATCCATAGCTGCTACGGCAATATCGTTATAAATACAAAATCCTTCTCCATGGTCTGGATAGGCGTGGTGCGTGCCGCCGGCTACGTTAAACGAAACGCCGTTTTCCATGGCTTTGTAGGTGGCGTCTATGGTGCCTCCGGTTATGGTTTCTTCACGTTCCACGAGTGCTTTGCTGTACGGAAAACCCATACGCCTGATTTCGTGTCGCGAAAGATTGCCAAGGTTGAGTTTATCAATGTAAGAAGGTTCATGAACGCGGCTTAGCTGTTCGTAATTGGCCGGAAGGGGCGAAATAAAATGATTTTCATCAAATGTTCCTTCATAAATTAACTGGGCTTTTATCAGCCTGTATTTATCCATGGGGAACCTGTGATCTTCAGGCAGTTCAAGGTGGTAATTGTCGTTAAAAAAGATATTGATCATTCGCCCAGTGCCTTTTTCTTTATGAAAAGTTTTTCGAGTTTTTGCATCTGATCACGATGCTGCGCTGCTTCAACGAAGTTTAATTCGGCGGCGCATTTTTCCATCTTTTTCTTGGCTTCTTTAATGGATGTTTCAAGCGCCGGCATTGTCATATATTCATAAGCTTTTTCTGCTACTTCAGCGTTGCGTTCCTGTGGTGGAATATAGGGTTGGGGCTCTGCTTTGCCCTTGCTTTTTTGAGCCAGCGTGTCTGAAATGGTTGCAAGCCTTGCTTTTTTGAGCGGAGTTGGTGTAATATTGTGTTCCTGGTTGTATTGGATTTGTTTTAAGCGCCTGCGTTCCGTTTCATCAATGGTTTTTTGCATGGAATTGGTTATTTTGTCGGCGTACATGATAACTAGTCCGTTGACATTACGTGCAGCCCTTCCCGCAGTTTGGGTCAGCGATCTTTCGGAACGTAAAAATCCTTCTTTATCGGCATCCAGAATAGCTACAAGTGATACTTCCGGTAAGTCCAGCCCTTCACGTAGCAGGTTTACGCCTACAAGCACATCGAAACGTCCTTCGCGCAGGTCGCTCATAATTTCTACGCGTTCTAAGGTGTCAATATCGGAGTGGATATATCGTGTTCGAATTTTTAGTTTGATAAGGTATTTGCTCAGCTCTTCTGCCATACGTTTCGTTAGCGTGGTTACCAAAATACGCTCGTTTTTTTCGGTTCTGAGGGCAATTTCTTCTATCAGGTCGTCAATTTGGTTCAGGCTTGGCCGTACTTCAATGCGCGGATCGAGCAATCCGGTGGGCCTGATGACTTGTTCGGCTACAACTCCTTCGCTTTTTTCCAGCTCATAATCGGCAGGTGTGGCACTAACGTAAATAACCTGATTGACAACCGATTCAAATTCTTCGAGTTTCAACGGGCGGTTATCTAAAGCAGCAGGAAGCCTGAAGCCGTGCTCTACCAGGGTAAGTTTGCGCGAATGGTCGCCACCATACATAGCTTTTATTTGTGGCAGGCTCACGTGACTTTCATCTATAAAAATAAGATAATCGTCGGGAAAATAATCTAACAAACAGAAAGGTCTTGTTCCGGGTGCCCGGCCATCGAAGTAGCGCGAATAATTTTCAATGCCGGGGCAGTGCCCGAGTTCGCGTATCATTTCCAGATCGTAGGTAACTCTGTCTTGCAAACGCTTAGCCTCCAAATTCTTGCCAATTTCTTTGTAGTAGGCCACTTGTTTGAACATATCCTGCTCAATTTGCTTTACAGCAGAATGAATGCGCTGTGGCGAGGTTACAAATATATTTGCGGGAAAAATAGTTGCTTCTTCAGGCTCATCAATAATGGAGTTGTTTAGCGGATCAAAAGAACTGATGCGGTCAATTTCATCGCCCCAGAATTCAATCTTGAAGGCTGTTTCGCCGTAAGCTATCCACACGTCAATTGTATCGCCGTTCACCCGGAATTTACCGCGGCTGAATTCTTCATCATTACGGCTATAAAGGCTGCTAACCAGCATGCGGAGGAATTTGTTCCGCGCTATTTGCATGCCTTGTTTTATTTCGATTACATTTTCATTAAAATCGTCGGGGTTGCCAATTCCGTATAAACATGAAACCGATGAAACGACAAGTACATCGCGCCTGCCGCTTAGTAATGCTGAAGTTGCGCTCAAACGGAGCTTCTCAATTTCATCATTAATCATCAGGTCTTTTTCGATGTACGTATCGGTAACAGGAATGTAGGCTTCGGGTTGGTAGTAGTCGTAATACGAAACGAAATATTCTACAGCATTGTCGGGAAAAAAATTTTTAAATTCACTGTAAAGTTGCGCTGCCAGTGTTTTGTTGTGACTAAGCACGAGGGTAGGGCGTTGTACTTCCTGCACCACATTGGCCATGGTAAATGTTTTGCCTGAGCCTGTTACGCCGAGCAGGGTTTGATGTGTAGTATCATCAAGTATTCCTTCGGCCAGTTGTGAAATAGCTTGCGGCTGATCGCCGGTAGGTTTATATACTGATGTTAGTTTAAACTTCATTGAATGAATATCCTGTTTCCGGGTGATGGAAATTTTCTATTGGGATTTCTATTCAAAATTCTTGCCGTAAACTTTGGAAGCGCATTTTATTCTGACAGAATAAATCATTATGAGAATGATGCTATGCAATCCTCAAGGGTATCGTAAATCTCAAAAACATTGTCGAGTTTGGTTATTTTCATTAGCTCCATGGCTTCCGGACTGATATTGCAAATTTTAAATTCTTTCTCGTTTTCACGAGCACGTTTAAAAATTGTAATCAGGGTGCCAAAGCCTGTACTGTCGATAAAAATAACGCCTTTTAGATTGAGGATTAATTTGTCGTAGTCGCGCAGCATCAGCGTTAGTGCGTTTTTTATTTCTTCTGCGTTGAGCACATTAAGCTTGATGTTATCGGAAATGCTTGCAATGGCTATATCTTTTTCTATTCTGGATGAAATCATTGATTTTTATTTAGATAGTTATCTAATTCTAATTTCCCTTTATTTACTTCAATTTCAAATTTACGAATTAGTTTCTCAATTTCAATTTTATTTTTGGCTTCTTTGGCCAAAATTTCCAGTTGCTTCATATCTGTGGATAATTCATCCATGCCCATCATGGCTACAGATGATTTTGCTGTGTGTGCAATTTTGGCCAGTTTATCGAAGTTATTACTGTCCATTTCTGTATTGAGGTCGTTAATAAAAGTAGGCACCTGATTCACAAATATTGAAATGAACTCGTTGATGAGTTTTTGGTCGTTCCCGGCGGCGGATTTTATATAATCGAGGTTGGTGTAGTTTAATTCAGGTTCTAGATGTTTCGTTTGTTTGTGTACTTTTTCTGAAGATTTACCAATTACCCTGCTAATTTTTTCAATGAGTTCTTCCGGGTTGTAAGGTTTTGATATATAGGCATTCATTCCTTCATTAAAACACCGCTCTTTTTCGCCTTTGATGGCTGCTGCGGTTACGGCAATAATGGGAATTTCGTTGTATTTATCGTTTCGATTTCTGATGATGTTAGTTGTTTCGTAGCCATCTTTTTCCGGCATGTGTAAATCCATCAATATTACATCAAATGGTTCTTCGTTCAATAATTTTAGAACTTCATTTCCATTGGAGGCCAGCTTTACCTTGTAACCGTTTTTGCGCAGTATGGTCATGGCAAAATTTTGGTTTATGAGGTTGTCTTCAGCTAAAAGAATATTTATGTTTGATGGATCTATTTGTTGTTGAGATACCAGTGTTTCTTTTTTTAGTAATTCCGCTGATAACCGCTTTTCTTTTTCTATGGCTGATTTTGGTGGAATATTGTATGTTATGTGAAATGAAAATGTACTTCCGGCACCTTTTTTACTTTCAACCGACATTTTACCTTCCTGAAGTTCTACCAATTGCCTTGAAATTGTAAGTCCTAAGCCGGTTCCGCCATATTTTCTGGTCGTAGAACTTGTTTCCTGTTGAAAAGAGTTGAAGATGTCTTTGAGCTTTTGCTCCGCAATTCCGATACCGGTATCTTGTACTGCAAATAAGAGTGTTACAGATTCCGGATCGCGGTTTATTACATTTACGGAAAGAGTTATCAACCCTTTTTCAGTGAATTTTACTGCATTACTAAGCAAATTGTTAAGCACCTGATTCAACCGTACCGGATCACCATTAATAAAATCAGGCATAGTATCGTCTATTACAGTTCGCAATTCAATATCTTTTTCCCGGGTTTTTACCTCAAACGTTTTGTATAACCTCTCTATTAAATTTTCAAGGTTGAAGTTTATTTTATCGAACTCGATTTTACCGGCCTCAATTTTTGAGAAATCCAAAATATCATTGATAATCACAAGTAGCGTAGATGCTGATGCATCAATACTTTCGAGGTAAGTTTTTTGTTCCTCATCAAGAGGCGTATCGTATAGTAGTTTGGCCATTCCAACGATGCCGTTCATTGGTGTGCGTATTTCGTGCGACATGTTGGCCAGGAATTTTTCCTTGATTTTCACAGATCTCTCTGCCTGTTCTTTAGCTAGTTGCAGCGCTGTGTTTTGTTTTTGGATTTGCGCAAGCATGGTATTGAATCCGGAAATTAAATCGTTGATTTCATCTTTGCCTGTTTCTTGCAGGCGAATAGAGAAGTCCTTGTGTTTTGATACTTCTTCCATTGCATTGGCAAGCGACATAATTGGCCTGCTGATGAACTTCTGAAGTTGCAATGCAAGTAAAATAGCTATGCCCAATGCCGTGAGCAATATGATGGCAATGACATTAAAAAAATCTTGGACCCTTTTTTTGTATTCTCCCAAACCTGCCCTGATAGCTATGCGGCCTATCGTATCTTTGTTGAGTAAAATGTTTCTTTGCAGGAATAAATTGTTTTTATCAAAATAATTTGTGTCGTTTATGGTTTTCGTTAAAGCCGTGTTCGCTAAACTGTCGTGCCTGTATCTGGCCAATGTATCGCCATTCTCAAGTATGATTGCTGCATTTTTCACCTGCTTCTCTGCTACCAGTGAGTTAAGTATTTCAGAAGCTGTTCCGGCATCGTTGTAAGTAATGGCAGCTGTGCTGTTATTGCCTATTACTTTTGCAAGAATGCTCAGGTCATTTACGGTACGTTTTTCAAATTGTTTTTTGTCATAAGCAAAGAATATCGCCCCTGCTAATACCAACGAAATTGTAGTAATAAAGAGGATAATTGTTACTATCTTGACTTTTATGGAGAAATTATCAAAACTTAATTTCATCGGTTGTGATGATTTTTGACAGCATCAATAACTTAGAACTGATTGATAAGCCGGCTTTTTTTGCTTTTTTATTGTTTATTTCAAATCTTTTCGATGAGTTTTTGGGTGTGAAGTTGATTATTCCTCCCTGTTGACAGAATTGATCTACCTCATCACCTACACTCAATATTGGTTTGTTTTCAATGGTCTCCAGTAGTTGATTCACTTCACTGTTTCTTACATCGGTAATGAACAGAATGTGGCATTTTTTTATTTGCTCGGGTCGGTTGTAGTATTTGACAACCCATTTGCGGTCATTTGATTGTCGATTGCCAATAATTTTTTTGATAATTTCGCCAAAAGGATCATTCCCATATATGCCTAATACATAAGGTGATGTTGAATTATCGAACGACGATTCCGGCCAGTTGATAAATTTTGTAAAATTAAAAATATAGGCAGCCTTTACTTCGTACTCGGTAAATTGCTGTGCTTTACCCGCCAGAGCACCAAATACAAAGAGTAAAAGTATTATATGTGTAAACCTACTTTTCAATTTTATGTGTAATTTTTGGTTCAAAAATAATTACTTCAACACGGCGCGATTTTGCCAGGTTGTTACCGTACTTTCTTGAATCGTCTTCTCCATGCCCTTTGATGATTATCCGGTTCGATTTTATTCTGTTGGCTTGTATTCGTTTAAAAACTTCGTTAGCTCTTCTTTTTGAAAGTTGCTCGTTGTAGCTTTTCGATCCTCTTTCGTCGGCATATCCGTGTATCTCTATCCCTAATGTCGGGTTATTAAAAAGAAGATCTGTTATTTGAGAAATATCGAACAGGTATTTTGTATCTATTTGTACTTCATTATCAGCAAAATATATAACCTTGTTAAGTACAACTCTTTTTTCGTTTTCATTAAGTGTACGGTAATTGAAATCGTACTTTCTTCTGCTGTCTGTGTGTCGTACTTTAGCAGTATCTTCCGTTTCCAGTGTTGGTTTTGTGTATATTGTGTCGCCGTTAAAAATCTTTTTTTCCAGATATTCATGTGGTAGTTGGTTCGATGAATAGAAATACACATCGGAAGCTTCCTCGTTTTCAACAGTTTGCTGGTCAAGCAGCGCAAGACTTACACTATCGGTTGTAGAAATGGCAGATTCTATCAGGTTGAGTAAATGGTCGTAAGATTCTTGTTGCTCAGCCGCATCCGTTTCCGGTGCTTCGCGCATTTCTTTCATGTTTTCAATGCCAATGCTGTCTGTAGTTGTAATGATGTCCTCTATC
>CAYPSX010000141.1:0-10797 GCA_964413185.1 uncultured Bacteroidales bacterium | reverse complement strand
TAATTTCGGGTGGCAACTTGATAGGAATGAAACTTGCTATACCTTACGAAATAACACACGCAACGTTAGCGGCAAGCATGCCGTAAAATGCAGAAAAATGAAACCCGAAAAAAACGAAGAATTAAACACTGTTCGCCGCAAGCTGTGTTTATTTTTTTCATCTCTTAGGAGACTTCTGTAGAGTTTACTATTTTTGCAGCAGTTTTTAATTCAACCAGGAATGAGCAACTCACGCAATGTAAGCTTAGCGGCTAAATATATTCAGGAAGGAAAAATAGTAGCTTTTCCAACCGAAACCGTTTACGGATTAGGAGCAAACGCTTTAGACCCAATTGCAGTTGCCAAAATTTTTGAAGCCAAAGAACGCCCCTCATTCGATCCGTTAATTATTCATATTGCCAATTTTGAGCAACTTGAGCAACTTGTAAACAACCCTGATGAAAGAATTTACAAGCTGGCAGAAAAATTCTGGCCGGGTCCGCTCACCATGGTGTTGCCCAAAAGCAACATTGTTCCTGATATCGTTACCTCGGGTTTGCCAACGGTTGGCATCCGAATGCCGGGCAACCCGATAGCTTTAGAATTAATAAGCACATCCGGCTGTCCAATTGCAGCGCCGAGCGCCAATAAATTCGGGCGAATCAGCCCCACCACTGCCGGCCATGTAAAAAAGCAACTTCCTGACGTTGATTATATTCTCGATGGTGGCAAAACCTCGGTGGGAATTGAATCAACCATCATTACGCTTACAGAAAACGGTTTTCAGGTACTCCGCAATGGCATTATTACACAAGAAGATTTAGAAACAGTGCTCCCGTTCGATGGCACATCCAAAATTGAAAAGCTGACTGCGCCGGGAATGATGAAATCGCATTACAGCCCCCGTAAGAAATTATTAGTGGCAGACGGTTCCATCCCTGCCGTGGACAAAAACAAGGCAGGACTCATCTCATTCTCCGGCAAACTAGAAAACGGCTATAGCAGAGTAATCAGGGTTTCGGAAAGGCAAGATATGAAAGATTATGCCGTAAATATGTTCGAAGCCATGCACGTTTTTGAGGATGATGATGATATCGAAATCATCATTGCAGAAGCCGTCGACGAATCCGGCATTGGTAAAGCCATTATGGACCGGCTGAGAAAAGCTGAGTTTAATTGGCGACAGGAATAGTATCGGGCATTTCGATTCGCACAGGCCATAGCGCGACGTGCGCAATGACCACTTGAACTTATCCCCGAATTCATGTCTCAGCCTCAATATTTAAAAGACCCCAATATCATCCACAACGAACAAAGATCAGACTTTCTCCAGCACCATGGCTATCCCCTGCCCTACGCCAATGCACATGGTACAAAGGGCTTTTTTAGCATTTTTCCGTTGCAACTGATGAACCGCTGTAGTAATTATTCTGGCACCGCTCATTCCCAGTGGATGACCCAGAGCAATGGCTCCTCCCTGTGGATTTACCCGCGGATCGTTGTCTTCGATGCCTAATTCGCGCGTGCAGCCAAGTGATTGGGCGGCAAAAGCTTCATTCAATTCAATGATATCCATTTCATCCAGATTCATATCAAGCATTTTCAACAACTTGTTTGTGGCCGGAACAGGTCCCATGCCCATAATTCTGGGTGGTACGCCGGCCGTGCTCATGCCCAGAATTTTGGCTACCGGTTTCAAATTGTACTTTTTTACGGCTTTTTCTGAAGCGATGATCAACGCAGCGGCTCCGTCGTTTACACCGGAAGCATTGCCGGCCGTGATTGAAGTATCTGTGCCGAGAATGGGTTTTAATGAAGCCAGCTTCTCCAACGAAGTGTACCGGGGATGCTCATCTTTATCAACAACTAATGGTTCGCCTTTACGCTGAGGAATAGTTACCGGGATAATCTCGTCTGCAAACAGGCCGGCATCCTGCGCTTTTTTCGTTTTTTCCTGACTCCACATGGCAAATTTATCCTGGTCTTCACGGCTTATTTTTTTCTCCTGCGCTATATTTTCAGCAGTTTCTATCATGGATTCGGTGCCGTAAAGTTTCTGAAGTTGCTTGTTTATAAACCGCCAGCCAATGGTGGTATCTTGCAGCTCATGGTTGCGGTAAAAACCTTTTGTTGCTTTTCCCATAACAAACGGCGCCCTTGACATGCTTTCAACTCCGCCGGCTATAATCAAGTCTGCTTCACCGACTTTAATTGCTCTGGCTGCTGTGCCTACTGCATCCATTCCTGATCCGCAAAGCCTGTTAACAGTCATCCCCGGGATGGTTTCAGAATACCCGGCAAGCAGCAGTGCCATGCGGGCAACATTCCGGTTATCTTCTCCTGCCTGGTTGCTGCAACCCATGAAAACATCATCAACCTCGTTAAAATCGATATTTTGGTGTTTCTCTTTAAGTGTTTTTAAGACCATGGCAGCCAAATCATCAGGTCTGACCGACGATAATGACCCGCCGTATTTTCCCACGGGCGTTCTGATGGCATCGCATATATATACTTCGTTCATAGTAATCGACAGATTTTATTGTATTTTTTCAATTTCCGGTTTAAATTTCTTAAACATGCTGAGCATGGCATCCGATAGAATATCCACCTCTTTTTGTGTCATGACGGTTGAAAACATGCAAGCCAATGTATTGATCATCATGAGGTTCTTTTCATAAAAGAGGTAATCCAGCATTTTCACGATCAGCTCTTTGGCCTCTGTTGTCTGGTAAGCCTCGCGATAAGAAGCCGGTGCCTGAGCTTTTAGGTGAATTCTGAACATGGAGCCCGCTCCTGTTAGTGAAACCGGCACATCGGCAATTTTTATGGCCTGGGTTATTTGATCAATGGCTTGTTGTGTAAGGGCGTTCAAATTATGCACGGCGTTCTCGTCGAAGTGCTCCATGGCAATGCGACCGGCAACCATCGACACCGGGTTTGCAGAGAATGTTCCGGAATGCGGGAAGATAAATCTTTTACCGCCGGGATTAAGTATCTCCATCACTTCTGAGCGGCCGGTAAAGGCTCCTACAGGAAATCCGCCCCCGATGATTTTTCCCAGGGCAGTAAGATCGGGTTGCACCGCATAATTTTCCTGTGCGCCCGCATAACCAACCCGGAATGTTACCACCTCATCAAAAATGAGTAATGCATTATTTTCCCGGGTCCATTTATACAGAGCTTCCACAAACGCATTCATACCCGGCACAAGTCCGACCCTGTGAGGAACCGGATCAATTAGCACACAGGCAATTTCATTAGCGTGCCGGTTAAGGATATTGATGGTCTTTTCAATGTCGTTGTAGGGAAAAATAACAACATCGTTTAGCACACCCTGTGGCGTGCCGCTTGCAACGGGTACACTATTGGGATTATTGATATCGCCCCAGTTGTCGGGATTTGCGATTTGACTAACTTCAGCAAAATCATACGAACCATGATAAGCTCCTTCTGCTTTTGCCAGTTTTTGCTTACCCGTGTAGGCGCGCGAAGCCTTGATCATGGCCATAACAGCCTCGGTACCTGAGTTCACAAAGCGTATTTTTTCAAATCCGGGAACTCTGTTGCAAAGCAAACGGGCAAATTCCAGTTCGGCTTCAGTGGCAATGGTGTAAGCTGTTCCGCTTTTTATTTGTTCCGTAACACCTTCAACGATGGGTGGAAACGCGTGTCCGTGGATCAGTGCGGCCATGTTATTGGCAAAATCTATTCGTTCCACACCATCGATATCTGTTACATAGCAACCTGAGGCTTTTTTGGCATAATGCGGAAATGGTTTGTGAAATACCGTGTTCCGGCTCACCCCGCCGGGGATCAGTTCACAAGCTTGTTTATACAATTCTTCACTATACCGTTTTTTGGGTTTTAAATATTGATGGTCGCTCATATTAAGTTCTTGTTTTATGCCATGGTTAATTCTGCTCCGGTTTGCTTTTGCAATTCTTCAAAACTGATGCCCATCGCAATTTTCTTTACAACCAAACCTTTTGAAGTTACCTCAATTACCGCAAGGTTGGTATAAATGCGTTTTACAACGCCTTTTCCGGTAAGTGGGAATTGACAGTTTTCTACAATTTTGGGTTTTCCGTCTTTTGCGGTATGTTTTGTAATAACGTAGATATTCTTCACGCCGGCCACCAAGTCCATAGCACCGCCTACTGCCGGCACAGCGCCGGGTTTTCCTGTCGACCAGTTGGCAATATCGCCCTTTTCTGAAACTTCGTAAGCGCCGAGCACGCAAATATCAATATGCTTTCCACGAATCATGGTAAAACTGTCGGCATGATGAAAATAACAAGCTCCTTTGATAGCTGTAACATGTTTTTTTCCTGCATTAATAAGCTCCGGGTTTTCCTTGCCTTCCTCCGGCGCAGGCCCCATTCCCAACAATCCGTTCTCGGTGTGATAAATCACTTCACGTCCTTGGGGCACAAAACCGGCTACCAATTCCGGCAGGCCAATACCCAGATTCACATAAGAGCCGTCAGGTATATCTAACGCCACGTTTTGAGCCATATCGGTCTTTGTCCAGCCTTGCTTCTTTTTATTTAGTTCCATGGGTACCTCCTATCTTCAGCTACAAGTTTTGATTCTTCCATTGGATTGTTGATTTCTACCACGCGCTTAACGAAAATTCCCGGTGTAACGATTGCTTCGGGGTCAAGCTCGCCCAAATCGACGATACTTTTGGCCTGAACAATGGTATTTTTGGCTGCAGTGCACATCACCGGTCCGAAATTGCGGGCTGTTTTATTGTAAATAAGATTACCATAGCGATCGGCAGCCTGGCACTTTACCAACGAAAAGTCGGCTTCAATGCCATGCTCCAGCACGTAGGTTACACCGTTAAAATCTCTTTTTTCTTTGCCCTCTGCCAACGGAGTGTTGACCGATGCCGGGGTGTAAAATGCCGGAATACCTGCTCCACCTGCCCTGATGCGCTCAGCCATAGTTCCCTGGGGCACTAATTCCAATTCTATTTCGCCATTGGAATAAAGCTCCGGGAATACTGTTGAATTGGCTGTTCGGGGAAATGAGCAGATCATTTTCCGTACGCGTTTATGTTCTATCAGCGATGCCAGCCCAACATGTCCGCTGCCCGTGTTATTGCTTACAACGGTCAGGTCTTTGGCGCCCTGATCAATCAATGCGTGAATGAGCTCAACCGGGCTGCCGGCTTCTCCAAAACCGCTGATCATAATAACGGAACCGTCTTGTACGTCTTTAACTGCTTCTGAAAGTGAATCTACAATTTTATTGATCATGACTACTGATTTAGATTGTTATCTTTCATTTTCCTGGAAAGTGTTTCTGTTTTCTCCTTTTCGATTTGATGTAATTCATCTTCGAAGAAGTATTTATCGCCCTCAAATGGTTTTAATTTTTCAATTGTGTTCTCCTGCTCATCAAATTTAGCAAGAAAAACTTTGTCCATCCACTCCATATTTCTTGATTCATTGAATTTAAGCACAAATGCTTTTTCACCATTAACCTCAGTGGTTCCGATTATGGAGGTTTTGCCTGCTGAAGATGTCATGGTGATGTACCGCGATGGCCTGTTGATGGATGGAAGTGAGCGGTAAACTTTGCTGAAAACTTTATCAATTTCGGCTATGGGAACTGTAAAGTAGTGGTGCTCACCAGTCGGACGAGCCAGGTACATGGAATGAAACCCAATTCCAAGCATGGCGAAAATATTGCCAAGGTCTATCCAGTTTTGCGCCGATTTATCCACATCCACTTTCCCTTCATCATCGGTAAATAAGCTGATGTGGTTCATAATCGGACTTTGACTTTTTACAGTCAGTCCATACGACTTCAATCTTTTAATGGCTGCAATAGCCGGCAGGTTCACAATTTCTCTGGGTGTTGAAAAATGCGACATCCAGGCAACCTGAACACCGTTGTCAATCATGTGTTTAAACAGTTCAAGCGTTTTTGTATAATCATCATCCAAAATCAATTCGGGTTGGTAAGATAAAGCCCTTGACCCAATTCGAATAGTTTTGATGTGACTAAGCTCATCGTTGTCAACAATTGGTATCAGGTACTTCCGCAACCTGTCGTAACTGATGTATCCGCCATCACCACCAGTGATCAAAACATCGGTTACTTCTTTGTGCCTTTTTAAATATTCGTGAATGGGTGCAATTCTTTTCTGACTGAACATATCCTCATCGCCCCTTACCTGGGCATGACGGAAGCAATAGGTGCAAAAAGCAAAGCAACTTTGTGTGGTTTGATCGAAAACCAACTGGCATTGCGGGTATTTATGCTGACTTCCCTCGAGAATCATCAGGTTACCATCTTCATCTTCGTACCAGGGCTTGTTCAATTGCTGTTTACCATCGTGCGGGTTAGTATTGCTCTTGATGTAATCGTCGACAAGTTTTTTTCTTTCATCCTCTGTTTTGGCTGTTTTATATGCCTCTACAACCTCTTTTTTAATCATGCCGGGTTGCGGAAATACCAACTGGAAAATAGAATCGTTTTCAAAATTGTTCCAGTCAATTGAATTCAATACATGCTTAGTGACCATGAAACGGTATATCTTTATAAACAGTTCGCGCTCTTCAATATGGCCAATATCAATTCCTTTGTTTTTCAAAATATCCGCAATTTCTCTGAAACCACTCAGGCCTGAATACCTGTTTTTGGAATCAAATATTACATCCCTGTTTTTCACAATTCCCGAGTAAAGCGGGTAATTATGATGTAACCGTTTCAGTAATCCTTCTGGCAATAGTTTTTCGTTTTCAATGGTTGAAAGAGTCTGTTCAGAAAACCCATAGCTCTTCAGTGTATTGATCACCGATCTTTGAAAATCAGCATTTCTAGTCTGCGCAAATAGATTGTTTGTATGGTACATATATTAAATTGATTTTAATTTTTCATTTTGATATTAAATTATACTGCTTTTTTTAAGTATAATTTAACTATATGGGCAAATTTTTTTAGTGTTTCTTCTGATTAACAATCCAAAGCATTTCGGCATTACCATTTGCAACATTTGAAAAAAGGTGGTAATGATCTGATTTAAAATAGAAACTGTCTCCCTCTTCCAAATTGTATTCACTGGTATTCAGCACCACTTTTATACTCCCTTTTAGTACAAAACAAAACTCCTGTCTGGGATGAGTAGTTGTCATAATTTTTGTAGAATCAGCATTTTCGTCAAAATCTATAATAAAGGTATCCATCTCTTTTTTCGGGGCATGGTTTGTCAGCAAATATAAGCTGGCACCGTTATTATTTTTTTTTACAAATTTGCGGTCTTTAGCCTTCAGTAGCGGGTTTTCAATCAGATCTTCGTGCTCTCCAATAAGCTCACCTACGGTTGTTTGCAAAGCTTCAGCAATTTTTTTAAGCGTTAAAATAGAAGGGAATGCCCTGGCCCGCTCAATTTGAGAGATTAAGCTTGCTGATACATCAATGGCGGATGCTAATTCGCTTGTATGGATATTCAGGAACTCTCGCTTTTTCCTGATTCTGTCGCCCATTTTGTGCATAATACCCGTAAATATAATTAAGTATTCTTGTGCAAATTAAGTAATATTTAATTTTTCCTGCAAAAATTATTAAGAAAATTCCAGGTCATGATTATAAATCTCATGCAGATTTATTATATTGGGATAAAATGGATTGCCATTAAGGGATGTATATTATTAATCATAAAGAGATGCATAATATAAAAACTTTAACAACGCATGTGTCAATATTGGCTTTTTTCACTTCAAACTATTGCTTATAGCCAAAATACGTCGAAAAAAAAATCAAAATATTCGACTAAAACATTGAAAATGACAGAAAGAAAATGAATAAAACTGTAAAAAAAGAAGTTGTAATCCTACTGGTGGTTGTAATTTCCCATTTCTGTGGAAATGCTCAAAACGTGGTTTACCCAACAGATTTTGGGGTCATATTTGATACGGTTCAAAAAGCAGGAATATTCGCCGATCAAAAAAAGTTTGTAGACCTTACACCGCAGCACAACCAGTCACCTGCTCAGATTTTAGAAAAATACAACGAAGCAAAAAGCCACGAAAACTTTGATCTGCGCTCATTTGTTGCCGCCAATTTCGACACGGTCTTGCTAGATACAAGCGATGTTATCAATCATATTAACCATTTGTGGAAATACCTGACCCGGTATCCCGATAATGACCGGCAACCATCAACCCTAATTCCGTTAAAACATCCATACATTGTGCCGGGTGGGCGCTTCAGGGAAATTTACTATTGGGATAGTTATTTCACCATGCTCGGCCTGGAAGTGGCAAAGGAAACGGAAATCATTAAAAACATGCTGGATAATTTTGCTTATCTCATCGATGAATACGGCCACATTCCCAATGGAAACCGTACGTACTATTTAAGCAGGTCTCAACCGCCGTTTTTCTCGCTGATGATTGAATTGTACGCCAATCTGCCCCAAACAAATAAGTCGCTGGTTTATAAAGAGTACCAAAATGTATTAAAAAAAGAGTACGATTTCTGGATGCAACATACGAAAACACTCAACGAGAAGCATAAAGCCGAAAAAAGAGTAGTGCATGTTTCCGATAACTGTTTATTGAACCGCTATTGGGATAATCGGGACACGCCCCGCCCGGAATCTTATCTGCAAGACATTGAAACAAAAAACAATGCAAAACAAGGCGAAGAAATTTATCGCAATATACGCGCAGCAGCAGAATCTGGCTGGGACTTTAGCAGTCGCTGGCTGAGCAACAAACATACATTGAGCTCAATACAAACAACACACATCATTCCCATAGATTTGAATTGTCTTTTATACCATCAGGAGCTGGTTTTGAGCAAGATGTATGACAATAAACAGGCAGAAAAATTTAAAAAGGCCGCAGAAAAAAGAAAAGCAAACATTATTGAAATCTTTTGGGATGAAAAACGCAATTTCTTCTTCGATTACGATTTCACCAAAAACAAACATACCACAACACGAAGCCTTGCCGCCCTTTACCCGTTATTTTTCAACATTGCCGACACTGCAATTGCCCGCAAAATTGCCAAAGCAACAGAACAGCGCTTCTTAAAAGATGGCGGACTGGTTACCACGCTGAACAACACCGGCCAACAATGGGACGCACCCAATGGCTGGCCCCCACTCCAATGGATTGGCTACAAAGCCATGAAAAACTATGGATATGATAAGCTGGCAAAAAAAATTGCCCGAAGATGGATTAGTTTGAACGTAAAAGTGTTTTTTGAAACCAATAAAATGATGGAAAAATACGACGTAGAAGATATTAACCGCAAAGGTGGCGGCGGGGAATATGAGTTGCAAGACGGATTTGGCTGGACTAACGGGGTTTTTCTTAAACTTTGGGAGGAGCTGCATTAATCAGCAATTTGTCAGGCATGAAACATCAGGATTTTTTAAAATTTAAAAACACAGTAGTTCTACTTTGGCAGATTAAGCCGGGATTTGATTTTTCGCCTTTTTTTGCCCCGACCCTAAAGGGAGAAAGGCGAAAAATCAACCCGTTCCCTTTAGATTCAAGGGCAAATCGGGGTTGATTTTGGCAATTTCCTTAAATGTGTCAAAGTAGAAGTAGAAATAATTTATATTTTCAATTAAACGAACTATTTTTTCGTAAATTGGTATAAAATGTGGTCAAAAATGATTTATATACTTTTAATACCAGCTACATGAACCAGAACACACAAGTAGAAAAGCACCAAGACTTTATGAACATTCTGATTTCCGGAGATCGGTCACAATGCTCTTTATATGCGCAAAAGTTTATGGATGAACATTCCTCAATAAATGAATTGTATGAGAATATCATCAAGAAAGCGCTGTACGATATTGGCGAGCTGTGGGAATACAATAAAATTAGTGTGGCTACAGAGCATTTAGCCTCTGCTATTGTCGAGGCTCTTTTAAATGAACTTTATTCAAACATAATTGTAAAAGAAAAGAGAAACAAAACGGTAGTTGTTGCATGTGTAGAAAATGAATTTCACCAAATTGGAGGAAAAATGATTAGCGATATTTTTGAGCTGAATGGCTGGAACGCTCATTTTCTTGGCGCCGATACGCCAACAAAAGATTTAATTGCTTTTGTGCAAAGCATTCAACCCGATATGCTTGCCATTTCTCTAAGTATTTATTTTCATTTACCCATTCTTGAGAACATGATACAAAGAATAAGAAAAGAATTGCCAAATCTTCCGATTTTAGTCGGCGGACAGGCATTTCGCCATGGCGGCCGCGATGTTATCGCAAAGTATGAAAATGTAACTTACCTACCCGACTTAAACAGTACCGATTCATATATAAAAAAACTAAACCAAAATGGATAAAAAAACACTTTTAGACACTGCCCGACAGTTAAAGCAGGTCAGTCCCGAAGCTGCAAATGAATATCATCAAAAAGCAGAGCAATTGACAACAACGATGAACGCCGCAATGACTAACAGACCGGACTTACAAAGCCTTGTGGGTGAAAACAATATCGAAATGATGAAAGATAACCATGCTAATCACGTACGGTTTATTGGCTCGATATTAAAAAATCACAATCCGGAGGTTTTGGTCGATACTGTTTTATGGGTATTCAGAGCTTACCGCAGCCACGGTTTCACTACAAATTACTGGGCTGCACAGTTAAACACCTGGATTACGGTAATGAAAGATGTGTTAACGCCGGAGTGTTTTGCCGGGGTTTATCCCTATTATGAATGGATGCAGGTGAACATTCCAATATTTGTGAAAGTATCTGATGAAGAACTGGAAGCTCCAAATTCCCTACACTAAACTAGTGTTTGTCCATAATGTCCGATATCTGCGTTGTT
>CAYPSX010000140.1:0-10895 GCA_964413185.1 uncultured Bacteroidales bacterium | reverse complement strand
GTTGATAATGTGGTGCATTTTGTCCCATATTCTTTTTATTTGTCCCAAAAATACAAATTATGGTACAAATATCAATATTTGCGTGTATTTTTTGCATGAAGCTTAACGGAAAGCGTATGACCAGTGGCGAGCCTACGCCAACCCTACCCGTAAAGGTACAAAAATATTCAAGCAGCGAAAAACCCCAATAATCCCCTGTTGAGCAATTGATTATACACCTTTACCCAACGTAATTTTTTCAAAAAGGTGTATTCAGTCTTTCGAATATTTTCAATGAAATCTCTCTTCTATTCCCTATTTCCCTTTTCGATACTTTATCAGATAAATTATGGGCAATATTCCAACTGTATTAAATATCGCAATACAAATAAACCATGCCAAATGATTGTTTCTGGCTGATTTCCAAAAGGCCACCAATTTCCATACGATATCCCATACCGTAAGTACTATTATCAAGTACATGGGTATCGTTAAGTTTTCACTAAATAGTTCCATTTTTTCTGTTTTTTTAATTTGGGTTAATGGGTATTTGAAAAATTGCTCTCTAAAATTCTGGAATCTTGTTCCATGGGTGTTTTCTAATTAATCTGCCAAGGATATAAATTATATTTTATTGACACCCTTAAACTCAAAAATAAGTACCAATCTTATCATCTATATCAGGTTATTCCTGCTATTATAACTATAATTCATACTTTAACAGCGCGTTGAAAAAACAACTCTTTTGCAAATTTTGGTCTGTGTGTCAGCCTGTGCGATTTGCAAATGTGTTGTTTCTGTGGTGTCTCGTCTCAATTTTTCATCTCCTTTTTATTTATTGCAGGGTCTTTTTAGCATGAATGCCAACGGTTTTGCAATATGCGTAGGCCGGGAATCCGAATCTCCAACTTGTCAAACCGATACAATTTTGAGTAAATGTACTAAAGTTAAAATTACCCACAATCCCCGGCTTACGTATATTGCGTGTTATGCTTTCGCCCTTTTAATCCAATAATTATCAAACAGGATGAAACGTTGGAGTGTCTTCTATCATTTCCAGACATTCATTCAAAGTTAAATCACAAGCAATTAAAGACCATTTTTCCGTATGACGCATATAAGAAATTTCAAAACTATCAGGCTTTATAATTTTTAACCTTACAAACTTATCTTCAAATTCATCAACAGGTTTATCTGGATTTTCAGTCTTATATTTTCCACAGAAATATAAAAAATCACGATACCATTTAACATAGATGTCGACCAGATAGCTATAATTTTTATCAGGTTTTTTCACTACATATTGTGATATTAATTTATCTATCAAAGTCTGACAATGACTTTCAATTCTACTTTTCTCATAGCTTGCAAGTTTCATAATTATCCTATTATTTCATGTGATTTTTAAAATACCAATTTTTAAAATGATTAATTACTTCTTTATATTTATTCTTTTCATCCACCTCAATCAAATGGAGAGGAATTTTCTGAATTGCATTTCCTGAAACTTTACAAGAACATTTTATTCCTTGTTTTGATTGATTTTCTATTATTTTCTTATCCTTTTTCGTCATTTTTAACGATCTCTCAGGGTGAACGCTACCTTTCTATCAACCATATCCCCCTAAATCTTTCCTCATATCCATCCATTTTCCGGTGATATGCGAACATTTTTTGTTCGGATATCTGTTTTTCGTAAGCATTTAATAAGCGCCTGTAGCGATCACTCAAATATAACAAAGCATGTTGAAAATTCCTATTTTTTGGGCAAAAAGGGTTTCGTTGGTTTATAAACAATTCAAAAAATCATTCATGTGTGTAAGTTTGACAGCGGCGAGGTTTGATACTCTGGTTATTTTGCAATGTTCAAAATTGAAGCCTTGCTATTTGAACTATCTGTTTTCGGGCTTGTTGTACTCGGTAAATGGAAGTTATTCATTCTTAAACTGAACAGATATGAGCAAATCGAAAATTTTGATAACCGCTTCAACAGGAAATATTGGTTTACCTTTGTCTAAAGCTTTGCACAACAAAGGAATTGAATTTACAGCCGCCACCAGAAATGCTGAAAAGGCGTTTGAAAAGTTCGGGTTCGAAACCGAAACAGTACCGCTCGATTTTAAAGACCCTGCTGGGTTTTCTGAAGCTCTCAACGGTGTTGAAACGTTGTTTTTGTGCGGGCCTTCTGCCACTCCGGGTGCTGAGAAATTGTTAGTTCCGCTGGTGGAAAAAGCCATTGATTCCGGGGTAAAGCATTTCATTTTTATTGCTTCTTATCCCAACATCATGAGCATTATTGAAGATAGCGGAAGGGATTATACCTTTTTACGGGCTAACTTTTTCATGCAGAATTTTGAATTGTATCAAGTAGATGATATCCGAAATAAACACCAACTGTTTCTGCCAACAGGGAAAGGTAAAGCGCCGTTCATAGATACCGTTGATATTGGCGAAGTTGCGGCTGAAATCATTGAGCATCCGTCTAAATTCAGCAAAGAAACCGTATACCTTACCGGTCCGGAGGCGATGGATCTGCACAAAGCTGCTGATATTTTTTCAGAGGTTTTGGGTGAAAAAATTACATTTAAGGAGCCTGATGATGAAACTTATCGCAAAGAAATGGTGCAGCGCGGCTTTTCTAAAGAATATATTGATGCCATGATTGCTGTATTCGGTAAAATCAAAAAGGGACAGGTTGCCCAAACATCAGATAGCATTGAGGAGATTTTAGGCAGAAAACCAAATACGCTTAAAAACTATATTGAACGGAATAAAGCGGTTTTTTCATAAACCATTATCCGGAAACCTTTTTAATGCCGTATGATTGTACGTATATAAAACCCTGAATCAACTACGCAGCTTCGTATGAGCATTCGCGGTGGTTGGCACTTGCATTATTATATGCTATATTTGTCTTAAAACACTGAACAATGCATAAAATAATTGGTTATCATGGTACGAGTACAGACTCTGCAACTGAGATAATTAAATCTGATTACAAACAGTCTTTTGGCAATAAAGAATGGTTAGGAGATGGAGTTTATTTCTTTATAAATGGTATTAGTTCAAAACCAGACAAACAGGCAAAAAAATGGGCAATTGCCCAAGCTTGGGATAATAAGAAGAAAGAATATATTTATAGTAGTTTTTGTGTCATAAAGACGGATATTCAAGTAGAAGAAGAAAATTTACTTGATTTAACAAAAGAAGAAGGAGTTGAAGTCTTAAATTATTTAATTGATAGATATGATAATATAATTAAAAGTAATAAAAGGAAGGTAAAATATGCCGAAAGCTTAATCATTAATCTGGCACGAGGTGAAGGTATTTTGCCTATTGATGTTGTAAAAGGAAATTTTTACATTAAATTTGCCAAAGAAAGAATAAAAAACATAAACTTAAGAACCAATAATTGTACAATTTGCGCAGTTTATGAACCAAGTAAGAATATTATAAAAAATAAAATATTAAAAACGGGAGAAATAAAATATGAAACTATCTAAAGACATAAAGGAAAGAATTGATAGTTTTTTTAATGAAATTTCAGCGGATGAATTAATTGACTTATCCATTAAGAAATATGGTTTCGTCGAAAATACTAACCTGGAACTTATTGATCTTTCATTTGAAACTATCAATGAATTATATTACTGTTCAGATTCAGATAATAGTATTGATACTGAAACTATAGAAAATTTACCTTTTGCAGCTTAATATGAAAATTCAATTAGACAATTGGAAAGTAAAAAATCTTTCATTTTCAGCAATAAATGATGAAAAAAGAAAGGATAATGCTTTTAGCTTAAATACCGGGAACTTTTTTCCTGAAGATGAACCTAATAAATTTGGTGTTATTTTCAATATTGAAATTAAAGATAAAAGCTTTGATCTGAATTTTGAATCAGTTTTCATTTTTTCATTAAATAATGAAATAACTGAAGAATTTAAAGTTTCAGATTTCCCTAAAATAAATGCGCCTGCAATTGCCTTTCCATATTTAAGAGCATATATATCTAATTTAACTCTACAATCTGGTTTTCAACCGATAATCTTACCTTCTATTAACTTTGTAGCGCTCGCAAAAGAGAACTAGAACCAATACCGCCAAACTTCTTAATCCCGGAGGGATTGAACGTTTATAAAACCGTGAATCAACCACGGAAACCGACTCTGGAAGGGTCGAACATCATTTTCACTTTATTTTCTCTCAAAAAAACATCATATCACTGCTATCATCAAAATCCAACTCCTCTTTTAATTGTTCCATAAGGTTAAAAACGATGGGGCAAATACTGTAATGCTCAATCATAAAATATGTACGCGTAATAAATTCCGGTTTACGGGTGTGGGGGTACGACCTGCAATCTTCCGGTCTGCGTGAATAAATGGAACAGCTTTTCCCTTTTAAATATTTGCATGGCATGTCTTTCAAATACTCTTCATCGTCAAATTCGCCGGTTGTTACAAACCTTTTTCGAAATTCATCCGGCGTAAGGTTATCCATACCGGCCAGATATTCAATATCAGCTTCACTAACATACGGTCTTAAGGAATTACAGCAATTTCCGCATTGCTGACAATCGATTTCTGCTGTAATTTGGTCGTGTAGCCTGTGAACGATTTCATCAACATATTCAACGTCCTGCCCCTTTAGAAATATCCGAAAATCCATGTTTTCGTCTTCTTTCTGTTCTCCAATCAGGGCAATTTTCTCTAAATTTAATTCTAATGGTAACATAATTGGCGGTTATTTTTACGTAAAGATAAAAAAGATAAATGTAATATCCACGGCGAAATTTACCCGCCCATTAATGACCGGGCTATTCATCGTTTCCAATTATAAAACCAAATGAAAAATGCACAAACGGAATTCAATAGCCGGGCATTCATGCCGGGACTTGGAATTGCGAACGAACCCGGCTTTAGTCATTGTATTATTTCATCGTTGTAGCGAATAACAGGAAGATTATGGTTGTTGGAATATCTAATATTTCGTTGTAAATTTGTGATAAACAAAAAGCAATGAATAATACGCATAAAATCATATCCATTGAATTTCCAGCTGATATCCTATTGGCCTTAAACGCTAACGAAGCTGAATTAAAAAATAATATAAAAATATCCCTTGCAATACGGCTTTATCAACACCAAAAACTGACTATTGGGAAGGCTGCGCAACTGGCTGGATTATCGCGACTTAATTTTGAACTCCTCCTGGCCGAAAATCACGTTCCAATTTCGAATTTAGATATTGACGACATCAATTCTGATTCAAGAAAACTTGTATAATGAAGAATGGACTTGTTATTGCCGATGCCGGCCCGATTTTCTCATTAGCGGTAGTGAATGAATTAAAACTTTTAGATAATTTATTCGAAGATGTTAAAATTCCTAAAGCAGTTTGGGATGAAATTACACTTGATGAGAATAATTTAATCTATGATAAGATTGTTGCATTTTTCTCTAATAGGGTTCAAAAAATCCAGGGATTCAACGAATTGACATTTATAATGGATTATGGTGAATCAGAATCTGTCATTTTATACAGGGAAATGCAAGCCGATTTTTTATTGATAGATGATAAGAAAGCCAGAAAAATAGCTGAAAATTTTGAGATTAATTGTATTGGAACATTAGGACTGTTAATGATAGCGAAAGACAAAGGCTTAATTGAGGAATTAAAACCCATATTTACATCATTTATTGCCAATAAACGTTTCTATTCTATTGATTTACTGAATAATATTCTGGAACAAAAAAACGAAACACCTTTAAGCTACTAGTGTCATGTCAAGTATGAAATGACGGGTAAGTTGAAGGGATTTTCATTTTTAGCAAGGCAAAAAATGTGCGCATAGCAGCGTTCTGTAAACATTTTTTAACGCAGATAAAAATGAAAAGATCAATACTTGGCCCGTCAGATTATGCTTGACATGACACTAGCCCCTATCGAAAATTTTACCCGCCCATAAATGACCGGGCTATTCATCGTTTCCAATTATAAAACCAAAGGAACAATTTGAAAACGGAATTCAATAGCCGGGGCATGAAATTGTGAACAAACCCGGCTTTAACCGCCCAACCCTGCCAAATTAAGCCGAACCGACACATACCCGTTTCTTGGTGCGCCGGGATAATAGTAACGCGGTGCGCTGCCGCCAAACGAGGGTGCATTGATCAACAGCATGGAGGCATAATGGGTATCGAAAACATTTCGGATGCCGGTGCTCACAACTACATGAGTTTTATGCAATTTACCAAGGCGTGCACTCAGAATCATGTTTGTAAGTTGATGCCCGCTGTAAGTGAGCGTGTTGTCGTCGGTCATGTATTGACTGCCTGATTGGCGGTGATTTATGTTCAGCGTGTAGCGATTCAGCAGCCGCAATTCCATTGAACTGTGCCAGTTGTAGGCCGGAATGCCGGGCAAGTGGTTTCCTGCATAATCATTGCCCTGATCAGTAAATTCCACAAACCGGTTTTCGGAATAAGCCAGCGTAGTGGAAAGGGTTAAATTTACAAGCGGATCTGTTAAAAAGCTCAAAGGTTGCAACACAGCTTGCATTTCAATGCCAGTATGATGCACTTTGCCGGCATTTATGCCCATGAACTGATCTTCGGCCAGACGGCGGGTGACGAGCATATCGGTAATTTCCATGACATACACGGTTGCGTTCAAATGAAACAACTCCCGGTATCGCCAGCGTGCCCCGGCTTCAGCCACGATTCCTTTTTCGGGTTGCAGCGCTGTATTGACTACTCCATCGGGCATGAGTGTCTCTTCCAGCGATGGTGGTGAAAAACCGTGTGATACCGAAGTAAAAAGGTTCAAATATTTCCACGGCTCATAGTTCAGTCCGGCCGAGGGCGACCACACGGGATCGAAACCATGGCGATCAAATGTATCACCGACTTCCTGCAAATCGCGCAGTCGATATTGGATATAATTTAAGCTCAGTCCGGCCTTTGCCGTGAGATTTTCCAGTGGCGACCATTGCACGAGCAACCCGGCATTGGTTTGTAGTTTCCGGTCTTCCATTTGGTTAATCATTTCGCCCTGCTCTTTTTCGACCACTTCAAAAGTAGTCCAATGATAGTTTTCCCGTGCTGCATGCGCACTCAGACTGACCTGCCAGTTGCCCGCATAATATTTGAGCCGGTTAATGATGCCGGCTGCATAGGTTTCCTCATCGAGGATGTTGAACGGTCGCACTTCGTAGGGATTGTTGTATCGCAGGTTCACAGTAAGCCGGTTGCGAAAATGCTCGCCCAGCAAAGTACGGGCCTGCACATTCGCGCCGATTCGGTGGTACTGCTCGTAGCCTTCTACTGCCTGCCAATTATCAGCGGCAGAACCGGGATTATTCAGGTAATCGGCTTCGCTCAGGGAGCTGGGTATTTCACCATACAGTCCGGTATACAAGAGCATAAACGAGAACGTGGTTTGCGCAACTTTTTGGCGGGCATTAAAAAAGATAGATTGCCGTTCGTAGCGGTTATTTTCGCGAAATCCGTTACTGCGAAATGCCGAGGCATAGCCTTGTGCGGCAAAATTGTCCTTCTTGATCATGCCGCCCACGCCCAACATTCTGCGTCCGAAACTACCTGCCTGTGTGGCAAGCTGCACGCCATCTTCATGGTCATCGAAACTGCGGGGATTGATTTTCACCACGCCGCCCAGACCGGAGCCGTATAGTGTAGCAGCAGGGCCCTTGAGCACTTCCACCGATTCGATAATACCGGGCGGTAAATCTTCAAGCACGGTAACGCCATTGCCGTCGGTGAGCGGAAAATTGCCCAAATATGCACGAATGCGATTGGAAGAATAGGGCGTGCGTGAACCCACGCCGCGTATGGTGAGCCGGTTGGTATTGTTTGTGCCCGATTGCATGTACACACCGGGCAATGCATTCAACTGACTGCCAAGCGACGGATCATGATGCGCCAGCAAATCGTCGCTTTCGCGATAAGCAATAGACGATGTGGTTTTGCGCCACGCCTGCTCCGATTGGTCTACGGCTACAATCACCTCATCCAGATTTTCACTGAGTCGCGCCAAATAAACCACAATGGGTGATTCGGGAAAAGGTTTGTGTAAGACACGAGGTTGATATCCGTGCGTAAAAACAACAAGGCTGTCGGAGTTTTGTATTTGAGCATGTGGAATGCGCACGATGCCATTTGGCAAGACATCATATTGCGTTACACCACCCAGAGAAACGTTGCGCAGCAGCTCATCGCTGTGACTGTCGCGCACTTCGAGTGTGTACTGCGCCAGTCCGGAGAGGCTGAACAGCGCAATAATCAGAAAAGTTCCTATAATTCGTTTAATCATTCATTCACCGGCAACAATTTCACAATAAATCCGGGTTGTTCGGCTGCCACGTAGATAAAACCATCGGGGCTTACCTCTACGTTGCGCACCCGGCCAATACCTTCGAGCAGTTTTTCCTGATCGGCCACTTCATTGCCATCAAGCTCTATCCGTTCGAGATACTTAAACCGTAACGAACCAACGAGGATATTGTTTTTCCAGCCCGGGTAACGATCGCTGGTAACGAAAGTCATTCCGCACGGCGCAATAGAAGGCGTCCATTGAATGACGGGCTGCGCCATTCCCTCTTTGTGTGTGATGTCGGTAAATTTGGTGCCATTGTAGTTGATGCCATAAGAAATTACCGGCCATCCGTAATTGACACCGGGACGAATCAAATTCAGCTCATCGCCGCCGCGTGGGCCGTGCTCGGTGATCCAGATGTCGCCTGTTTCGGGGTGCATGGTGGTTCCCTGTGGATTGCGGTGCCCATAAGAGTAGATTGACGGCATAGCTCCGGCACTGTCTACAAACGGATTATCTTTAGGAATACGCCCATCGTCGTGTATGCGGTGAATTTTACCGTTGTGGTTTTCGAGTGTTTGCGGATTGACCTCGCGGCGTCCGCGGTCGCCAATACCAAACCACAGGTAGCCATCTTTGTCGAACTGCAATTTGCAGCCCCAGTGGTATTCTTTGCGGGAATCGGGTTTGCCATCGAATATCTGCTCCTGATCGATAAGCTTGTTGCCGTCGATGCGTGCCCGCATAACGGAAGTATTGCCGGCTTTCGGATCGTCTTTCGAAGGTTCGGAATAAGCAAAATAGAACCAGCCGTTTTCTTCGTAGTTGGGATGCAGCCGCAAATCGAGCAGGCCGCCCTGTCCTTTGGGGAGGATATCGGGCAGACCCGACATTTCGGTGAGTTGGCCGTTGTGTAGCCGGTACAAAATACCCGAACGCTCAGAGATGAGCATATCGCGGTCGGGCAGAAACTCCATGCCCCAGGGCACTTCGAGTCCGGCAATTACCGTATCGATGGTGAAGCGTTGTTTTTTGCTTTTCACAACTTCGCTCGACACAAAAGCAGACTTCCTTTTTGTATGATCTTTGGGCACTTCGCGGCGAATGTACTTAGCCAGCGCCATAATTTTCTCATCGGAAAATGTCTCGGAAAAAGCCGGCATACCCTCCTCTTCTTTACCCAACTTGATACTTTCAAAGGCAACCTGATCGTTTCCGGCGGTCATCCATTCACGTTTCTCGAATCGTTGCAGGTTTTCGCCATGGCATCCGGCACAATATTTCAGGTATTGCTCCTGAACCTCAGGCTTTACATTTTCTTTAGCGCCAAACATCTGGTTCAGCGAAGTATTTCCCGACATCAACACCATACCCAGCAGCACTACAGCAACAGCGGGCAAAACAATTTTAAGCTTTGATTTTGACATAACATACAGATTTACCGGCAACAGCCGCGTTCATCTGCAAGGTACGAAACTTTTGTTAGAATTCATAAAGGAACCTTTACCCGACCATAAATGACCAGACTGGAGGATTTTAGATGTTGACTTTGGATCGTAGATATTGGATATTGGATTATGGATGATAGATCGCGGAGTTTAGATGCTGGATCATGGATATTGGATAATGGATGATTGATGGGGATAATTTTTTTTATCCGTTTCATTCCGCCGATGATGGCCTTACATCCCTGATTTCTGTTCCGGCGCAGCGATTTCCATTTCTTATCAACCGTTGCTACCAATAAATCTTCCCTCCGAAGCAACTTCTAAAGTTGCTATCCATATATCATCCGGGATTTTTATGAAACTCAACGCCGTTAGGCGTGGAATATCGGTAGCAATCGGCAAACCGCAGCGCCGAACACCGTTAGGTGTGGTATATTCTTCTGTGAAATATCCGAAAAGTCAGGGTGCGATTTCGTTGCAAAATGTAATAAAATTGATATTTTGGAAACTGCTAACAACGACGCCTCGCGCTCTGACTATGGTTCTTTTCAGAATTTGGGCTAAAGCCCGCGAACTTTCCGGAACCTTCTACCCGCCCATAAATGACCGGGCTATTGAACATTTCCAATTGCAAAACCAAATGAAAAATGCACAAACGGAATTCAATAGCCGGGCTTTCCAGACAAGCATTTTGTTCGAATTCCGAAATGGCTGAAAGCCATGATTAATTCAGCCCGGTGGCAACGCCCCGGGTCTGAAACACGGTTTAACGTTGCGCCCTGAAAGGGCAATTTAATCATTCCACAAATATTTTTCATTGTTGTTTTAACCTGCCCTTTCAGGGCGGTGTTCCTGGTTGCCTGTTTACCCAAGGCGTTGCCTTTGGGCTGAAATAATTTGCCACTTCGTGGCGTTTTTTCGTTTTCCTTTTAATTTCCGCAAGTCACCGGGTGAATTGTTTATTACCAATGGAACTCAACGCCGTTAGGCGTGGAATATCGGTAGCAAACCGGCAATCCGTATCGCCGAACACCGTTAGGTGTGGCATGTTCTCCTGTTTTGAGCAATGCATGATCTATAATTGATTATTCTTTTTTTGCTTCAGGTCAAAAAAAGAATCAAAAAAACCC
>CAYPSX010000139.1:0-10931 GCA_964413185.1 uncultured Bacteroidales bacterium | reverse complement strand
GTGAAAAAAAATATACAATCAACGATGCAATATGCTTCAAACCCTCATACATGGCTGCGGCCCGGTTGATGCACTCCAAGTTCATCGAATTAACTTTTGATGATGAGTAAACCGGATTATTCAAACTTATTTAAAAAAAACTATATTTGAGGCAAATAATGTACGTATGATTTATTCAATGACAGGTTACGGACGAATTGTCAAAGACATTCCCGGAAAAAAAATTACCATAGAAATAAAAACGCTGAACAGTAAACAGCTCGACCTCAGCGTCAGAATACCCAGCTATTACAGAGAAAAAGAGTTAGAAATAAGAAACAAAATTGCACACTTGCTCATGCGTGGCAAAGTAGATTTCGCTATGTACGTAGAATTGGCCGAGGAGCAAACAAACACAACCATAAATGAACCGGCTTACAAAGCATACTACAAGCAGTTGGCTAAAATTTACGAAAGCATGAGCATCAGCATGCCCGGCGAAGCAGTGGAAGGTCTTCTGAAACTCCCCGATGTTCTTTCGGCCACACACGAAGAGCTCAATGAAAAAGAGTGGGAAGAAATAGCCGGCATGATAGACGAGGTATTGCAACAATGCATTGAGTACCGTATACAGGAAGGACAGGCCATGTACAATGATCTGAAATTGAGAATTGAAACAATCGCTCAACTACTAAACGAGACAAAACCAATTGAAAAAAAGCGAATAAAAAGCACAAAATCACGGGTAAAAACAAAACTTCATGAGTTTGTTGATCCTGAAAAAGTAGATGAAAACCGCTTTGAACAGGAACTCATCTACTTCCTCGACAAACTTGATGTAAATGAAGAAATGGTGCGCCTGGAAAATCATTGTAAATATTTCCTAAATACGATGGACGAAGAAGGGGCGGTTGGCAAAAAACTGGGTTTCATCAGCCAGGAAATTGGTCGCGAAATTAATACGCTCGGCTCAAAAGCCAACGATGCAGAAATGCAAAAACTCGTTGTTGGAATGAAAAACCAGCTCGAAAAAATCAAAGAGCAAGCACTGAATATACTCTAGCACAAATTATTAAAATGGATTTAGGAAAACTGCTAATTATATCAGCGCCATCGGGAAGCGGGAAAAGCACACTGGTAAAGCATCTTATGCAACAAATTGAGTCGCTTGAGTTTTCGGTTTCCGCAACCAGCCGGAAACCACGGGGCGAAGAAAAAAATAAAGTCGACTACTATTTTCTAAGTGCAGAGGAGTTTAAGCAAAAAATAGAAAATAACGAATTTGTTGAATGGGAAGAAGTTTACCCGGACAGATTTTACGGCACACTAAAAAAAGAAGTTGAACGCATACGCAATAAAGGCAAAACCGTTATCTTCGATGTAGATGTCGTGGGCGGCCTCAATATAAAAAAAATATACGGCAACAGTGCACTTGCGCTTTTCATCATGCCCCCTTCAACTGATGTACTCAGAGAAAGACTTCGCGAACGCGGCACCGATTCAGAAGAAGAAATAAAAAAACGCGTAGCAAAAGCAGAAAAAGAACTTACCTACGCAAAAAAATTCGATCAAATCATTGTAAACAACAGCCTCGAAAAAGCAAAAAAAGAAATTACTGAAACCGTAAACAATTTCTTACATTGAAAGCAAATCCACAAAAAATAACAGGCCTGTTCTTCGGTTCATTCAACCCGATACATATCGGCCACATGGCCATTGCCAATTACCTTGTAGCATTTTCAGAAATGAAAGAACTCTGGTTCGTAATTTCACCCCAATCGCCATTTAAACAAAAAACTAATTTACTCAACAACTACCAACGAATGGAAATGGTACAACTTGCCATTGCCGACGATTTTCGTTTTAGGGCTTCCGATATTGAATTTCACCTGCCAACACCATCATATACCATTGACACACTAACCTATTTAAAAGAAAAATATCCCAAACGCAATTTCGCACTGATTATGGGCGCCGACAATCTATATCATTTTCATAAATGGAAAAACCATGAACAGCTCCGCGACAATTTTCCTATTTACGTTTACCCGCGTCCGGGAATTTCTAAAGACGAATGCCCCGAATTCCCAAACCTGCACTACGTAGATGCGCCAATTATGGAAATATCAGCCAGTTTCATAAGAAACAGCATCAGGCAAAACAAAGATATCCGGCATTATTTACCCCCCAAAGTTTGGGATCTTATCGATGATTTAAACTTTTACAAATCGTAACTGTTTTACCAATAGAACTGAAAAAAACATACTATGCAGAAAAAACCTACACAAAAGAACAAAACACTCAGAATAATACAATCAATTTTACTCGTTATTCTTGGTATCTGGCTTTTGAGCAGCCCTTCGGTAGTAATGGTAACGATTATTCGAATTATTGGTGGGTTCATGGTGGTATCATCAGCAGTAATTTTTTTCCTTTCCATGCAAAACCCGCCCTCACCCATACGAAATATACATTTGGCAAGTGCAGTGCTAAACCTGGCCTTGGGATTGGTCTTTTTAATTAGTCCGCACCTCATTGTCAGTTTCTTCGCCATTATTGTCGGGTTTTTACTGCTTTTGGGTGGATTGGTTGGTGTAACAGGCGCGTATCGTACCGACGGAAAATTAATGACACTGCCGGTTTTGCGAAATATTTTGTTAATGATAATCGGGTTACTAATGCTAATTGGCCCGTTTGAAAGCGCCAGTGCTATTGCCATGTTATTAGGTATTTCTTCCATTATTTACGGATTAATAGTCATGTTGCGCTAAAAAAACCCAACCACTAATTCTACTTTTACACATTAAGCCGGGGTTTGATTTTTAAACAAACATTAGTGAAAAACAGGCCAAAATCATATCTTTGCTATTCATAAAAACTGAATAAGCAATGACAAGTTTGCGCACCAAACAAGATATTGTTGGCAATTGGCTCCCCAGGTATACCGACCGGCCATTAGAAGACTTTGGGAAATTCATTTTACTCACCAACTTTCAAAATTACGTGGAGCTATTTGCACAATGGAATAACGTGCCTATTGTGGGAGAAGGAAAAATGATGCCCAATGCAACAGCAGATGGCGTCACAATTATAAATTTTGGAGTAGGCAGCCCCAACGCAGCCACCATAATGGACTTACTTACAGCTATTGCACCAAAAGGCGTGCTATTTCTGGGCAAATGCGGAGGACTGAAGAAAAAAAATAAAGTGGGCGATCTTATACTGCCCATTGCTGCCATTCGCAGCGAAGGAACATCCGACGATTACCTGCCGCCCGAAGTCCCCTCACTTCCCGCGTTTAACTTGCAGCGGGCTATTTCATCAACCATACGCGATTTTAACCGCGATTATTGGACCGGAACGGTCTTCACTACCAACAAAAGAGTTTGGGAATACGATGAACGTTTCAAAAAATATTTGCGAAAAACCCGCGCCATGGCCATTGACATGGAAACAGCCACCATTTTTTCGGTGGGATTTTACAACTCCATACCAACCGGCGCATTATTACTGGTTTCAGATCAACCCATGATCTCAACAGGTGTAAAAACCTCAGAAAGCGACAAAAAAGTAACCCAAAAGTACGTTAGCGACCATATTCGCATTGGCATTGAATCGCTTAAAGAAATAGGCAAACATGGTCAAAGTGTAAAACACCTAAAGTTCTAGGCATGCCCGAAAAAACATTTGATGAAATAATCACCGACCTTGACAATAAAAAATTTCAACCTGTATACTTTTTATATGGCGAAGAAGGTTTTTTCATTGATCGCATTACAGAAAAAATTGCCAAAGAAGCCCTTCCGGAAGAAGAGCGCTCCTTTAACCAAACCATAATGTATGGCGGCGATGTAGAACTGGCCGATATTGTAATGGCTGCCCGCCGCTACCCCATGATGGCTGAAAAACAAGTCATTATAGTAAAAGAAGGACAAGAAGTTGATGGAATTGCCGGTGAATTACGCGAAGAACAAAAAGTTGAAAAAAAAGAAAACCCACTTACATTTTACATGCAAAACCCGGTAGAATCAACCATATTGGTAATTAACTACCGAAAGAAAAAAATAGACGGGCGAACAAAATTCTTTAAAACGTTAAAAGAAAATGCCGTAATTCTCAATTCCCGGAAACTGTACGATAAAAACCTCAATGCATGGATCGGAAAATACATTAGATCAAAAGGATACGACATTCTCGACCAGGCAGTAATGCTGCTTTCCACATATTTGGGCAACGAACTGGAAAAACTGGTCAACGAACTCGATAAGTTAGCCGTAATTTTACCGGCAAAATCAACAATTACAGCAACACATATACAGGAAAACGTTGGAATTAGTAAGGATTACAACGTTTTTGAGCTTTGGGAAGCCATTGCCACAAAAAATGTATCGAAAGCCCACGAAATAGCCTTTTATTTTTCAAAAAACACAAAAGATCATCATATTATCGTAACCATTACCTGGCTATTCGAAAGTTTCGTGCGGTTACTCAAATTTCATCAGCTTCAGGAACAAAGAATGCCCAACAATGCAATAGCTCAAAAACTCGGACTGAATTATTTCCGCATGAAAGAAATGCAGGCTGCTGCCCGCAATTATCCAAAAGCCCGCGCCGTAAGAATAATCGGCCTGCTCAGGCACTACGATGCACGCAGCAAAGGGGTAATGGGAACCTCAACAGAAATCGGGGAACTCACCAAAGAGCTTATTGCCACAATTTTGTTCTATTAAATGCAAAAAAACAATTCAAATACCGGGCTTACAATCATTAAAGCATCAGCAGGATCGGGGAAAACCCACAAGCTGACCTATGAATACTTAAAAATGGTTGTATCGCGCCCGTCGGTATTTAAGCATATTCTGGCAGTAACATTTACCAACAAAGCCACCGCAGAAATGAAATCGCGCATCATTTCAGAACTGCAAAAACTGGCATCAGGCAACCAAAACAGCAACATGCTGGAACCACTTGCAGCCGACACACAACTCAGCAGAGAGGAAATACAAACGCGGGCAAAAAAACTGGCCGGCACACTACTCCATGAGTACGCACATTTTTCCATGTCAACCATCGACCACTTCTTTCAATCCATAATACGAGCACTAACAAGAGAATTGAGCCTGAGTGGCGGTTACAATATTCAAATTGACGAAACAGCCATAATTGAAGAAGCCGTTGAAAAATTCCTGAAAAACCTGCGAAAAAACAGCGAATACATGCAGGTAATGCTTGACTTTATCGATGCTCAAATGAGCGATGAAAAAAGCTGGAACGTTCAGCGACAATTGGTCGCATTTGCCCGGGAACTCTTTCGCGAGCACGTAAGATATTATTATGTAAAAAATAACGGAAGCCTCACGGGAAAAGTAACCTCAGCCCAAATCATACAAAAATTAAATACCATAATCGGGGATTTCAAAAAGAAAATAAACCTTTGGGCAAAAGAACTCAATCAGTTTATTGAAAAACATGAGCTCGCACCCGAAGATTTCAAAGGCAAAACCAGGAATCCCCTGCATTCCGTTCTCAGCAAAATAGAAAAAAGAGCGTATGCAGACCTGCCCGATAAGCTTGAAAAATTACAGGGTTTAGACCAATGGGGACATCCCGACTCTGAAAATGGAGCGTTTGTAAACAGTTTGGGGACATTTTTCGACCAAAAAACAGAAGAACTCGAAAAACTAATTACCAACGATTTCAACAAATACCTTGAAGCCATTGCACTGTATAAAAATATTTTTCAACACAGTTTGGCCACCGGACTTATGGATAAAGTATCGGAAGTTTTAACCGAACAAAACTTCTTTCTGCTTGCAGATGCACCCGTTCTGCTTGGATTGTTCACACACGGCAACGACACACCTTTTGTGTACGAAAAGACCGGCCATCGTTACCGCCATTTCATGATTGATGAATTTCAGGACACATCGGCACTTCAGTGGGAGAATTTCAGGCCGCTGATTGAAGAATCGCTGGCTTCAGGAAACCGGGGGAACTTCATTGTTGGCGATGTTAAACAGGCTATTTACCGGTGGCGAAATGGTGATTGGTCGCTGCTGCATAAAAAAGTTGCACAGCAAATAAAAGATACACAAACAGTAACACTCCAAAACAACTGGCGAAGTCGGGAAAATATAGTTGCCTTTAATAATGTGTTTTTCAGAGAAACCATAGAGACGGTTAGCCTCAGCCAGGAAGAACATTACGCTTACGAACTAAAAGCCATGTATGCCGATGTGGAGCAAACAATACCCGAAAATGTTAAAGAAAATCGAAAAGGCGGTTATATACATATCGAATCAGTTGAAGGAGGAACCGTAGACGAATTCAGGCAGGAAGCCCTTGAACGAGTAAAAACCCAAATTGAAAAACTCAAACTGGAACACAACCAGGACGATATTTGTGTACTCGTGCGCAGAAACCATGAGTTGAAAGAAGTAGCATCATTTTTAATTAACGAAACAAACTTCAATATCATCTCAAGCGGCTCACTATCAATGGGTTCATCGCAATTGGCACAAACAATTATTACAGCATTCAGGTTTATTACCGACCCGCAGGACCTTTACCTGAAAACAATCACTTACCTTTGTCGTAACAAGCTCGAAAATAATAATTTACACGATATCTTCACCAACAAAAACGGAAAACATGTACCTGAAGCTTTTTTGAATCGTACAAAAGAACTATCAAACTTATCTGCCCTGGATCTGATTGGCGAAATAGTGGAAACACTCGATCTCAAAAACCGCTTTCCAAACCAGGATGTTTTTCTAAGCCGGCTTTACAACGAAATCAAAAAACTCATTTTCGATAAGGGCAGCAATTTGCCGGCTGTTATTGACTGGTGGGATACCGAAGGCATAAACCTCAGCATAGAAATGCCCGATACAGCCAGCGATCATATCCGCATAATGACCATTCACAAAAGCAAAGGCCTGCAGTTCAGTCATGTTCTTCTGCCATTTGCCCAGTGGTATCCCGGCGCGCAACTCGATTTATTATGGCTTTTAGGCGATGCTTTTAGCCTTGAAGAGCTGCAGGGCGGCCTGTTTCCGGCAAAGTTGAGCAAATCGCACACAGCCAATCCCAACCTCAAACAATTCCACGATGCAGAATCATTTGCCATGCTCGTAGACCAAATCAACATGCTTTATGTAGCCAACACACGGGCAAAAGATGGTTTGTACATGTTTTATCAGCAAAAACCAAAAAACAAAAGCGATGTTTCAGCCTGGATAAAAAGCTGGATCGAAAACGAATCGTATAGCGAATTAAAAGCAGAAACCCACTTCGTGGCAGAAAATATTTTAGCAATAGGCAGCCCGGCAATATCAAAACCACAAGCAACAAAGACCAAACAACATCTGGAAATTACGGTTCATAAAAGCAGGTATATAGCCATAAAATCGAACATCGGCAGTATTCTTCAAACACCGGGGCAAACAAGATTGGAGCAGCGCGAAAAAGGCTCCATGCTACACAGATTATTTGAACAAATACTAACCCCTTCCGACATTCAAAGCGCGGTTAATAAACTTGTTTATAATGGACAGATAAACAAAGACGATGCAGAAAAACTTGCTGATCAAATAAAAAAATGGATCGACACACCCGAAGTAGAAGAATGGTTTAGTCCGCGTGCAAAAATACTCACAGAATCAGATATTATTTTGCCCCGACAGGAAAGCAAACGTCCGGACAGAGTTGTGATGTACCCGGAAAAAACCATCATTATCGACTACAAATTCGGGCAGGAATTATCGTCGAAACACAAAAAGCAAGTGAGAGAATATGGCAACTTATTCAATGAGATGGGTTATAAAAACGTATCCGGATTTGTTTGGTATCCGTTTTTAAACAAAATTGACCCTGCATTTGCGTAAAGTTTTCAATATTCGTGTAACATTAACACACAAAATAGTTGTATTTTAGACCGGCACAAATAGTTGCAATCTGGAGAAATCTGTATGGAAAAAATCACTAACGAGGTAAAAAAGCAAATTGACTCATGGCAATCGTTTATCGACAGCCTTGGGGAAGAAATAGTTATTCTTACCCGGGACAAACAAGTTGTAACTGCCAACAAAAAAGCCATGGAACATTTTGGCCTGGAAAAAATAATGCCATACACAATTAGCTGCAAATCGTTGTACAAAGACATTTGTCAGAACTGCAAAGACTGCCCTGTTGCAGAATCATTTTTGGATAATACACAACTTACATCCATACGCTCACAAAGCTTTGGAACAAAATACAAACTCACAGCAAAATTACTCCCTAACCAAGCCAATGGCGAAGATTGGTTACTGATGAGCGGCAAATATATCAATGAAAAAACCGGAGCAGCTATTGGCAGCAATGAAGAATTTGAAGGAATATGGATACTGGAACTGGATGAAAAATTAAACATCGCGAAATCAAACCAATATGCCTATCAATTTACCGGCCGCACAAAAGAAATGCTGGAAAAAGGAGAAACAAACATTACAGAGCTGTTAACCCCCGAGTTCAAAGCAGCATTTTTCGATTTCATTGAAGTAGCCGGCAAAACTAAAGAGTCTAAAACGATACGGCTGTTAGTAAGGAAGCAAGATGGCACATATTACGGCGGAAATGCAACATATATCTATCAAAATTTACAAAACCAAAACAACCATTTAATCAGAATAGAACCCATAGAAAACCCGGACTATGGTAGTTCGGAACATTTTGAAAACCTGCGTCTGCAGAATTTCCTTCATATCATTTCTGAACAAATGGCACAATCAGATACCGTAGAAGAAGGATACAAAAAAATTGTACATTCAATCAAAGAAGTTCTGGGCGTAAACCTGGTTGGTTTTCTTCATTACAACTCATTGAGCGAACTTGAAATAGAAGCTTCATTACTCAATGGAAAATTTGTACAGCATGTTGAACCCCCTGAAATGCAACCGGATAAAATTCCATATTTCACTTCATTGCTCAAAAAAGAAGACATTATATACATACCCGATGTCGATAAAACCGATCTGCTAATAAAAGAAGACTTACTGCAAGAGAATATTAAATCATTCTACGCCAAGCCATTAAAGCAAAAAAAGAAACTGGCCGGCGTACTTGTTTTGGGGTATCCTTATGCACATGAGTGGAACCAAAATAAGGTAGATTTTGTCAATACAATCAGTTCAATCATTCTTCAAAACCTGCTTCAGGATAAAACCCGCATAAAACTAAGACGAATAAACGAAAACTTTGTCAACATATTCGAAAACAGCAGCGATGCAGTATTCATCGTGAGCCTGAACGGAGAAATAATTGAAGTAAACCACACCGCTGAAACCCTCACCGGATATAGCAAAGAAGAATTGCTCAAAAAAAATGTAGCGGATATTTCTAAAGCCGAAAACCTGGATCTGGCACAACTTCCTTATGAAATGTTACAATCGCATCAAATGATTTTTGGGACAGAACTCAAACCACGCCGGGGAGAGCCCATATCTATTGAAACGCGTGAAAAAATGATCAGGTTTCACGATAAACTCAGTATCCTCGTTATAGCACGCGACGTACGCCACAGGCGGGAATTAAGTCGCATGATGGTGCAAACCATATCGGAAACCGAAGACCGCGAACGAAAACGAATAGCCGAAGGTCTCCACGACGATGTTGGCCCGCTGCTGAGCACCCTTCGCATTTACATTGACCTGCTCCGAAATGAAAAGCTGTCAGATGAAGAAATCGAAGACTTTTCGCACAAAATGAACGATATAATAAACCAGGCAATAACCAGTGTAAGAGAAGTTTCCAGAAACCTGATGCCAGGTGTTTTAAATGATTTTGGCCTGGTAGAAGCAATCAAAGATTTCTGTAATAAAATTACGCAAACCGGAATCATCAGAATAAATTTTGAACCTGCTGCAAAATATTATAATTTAGAGGATAAATTAAAAAATATTATTTACAGCGTGACAAAAGAACTGGTGAACAATTCCATAAAACATGCCGATGCCAGCGAAATAAACATGCAACTTAATAATACAGATAACGGAATTCAGCTTCTGTACAAAGACAATGGCATAGGACTGGACCTTAAAAAACAAATTGACGAAAATTATAAAGGTTTAGGAATTAAAAACCTTTTAAATAAAGTAAATGCAGTATCGGGAAAAGTATCAACATTAGACGAAAGAGGTTTTTGCATCAAAATATTTTTCCCGTTTGGAAATAATCAAATAAACAATACAAACACACTTTAAGCCATGGATATTTTACAAGCATTCATTGTTGACGACCATTCCATATTCCGCCAGGGCCTTACCATCATGCTCAACAAAATCAACAATATAAAAGTAATTGGAGAAGCTGAAGACGGACAGCAGTTTATTGACAACCTGGACAAATACAACCCTGATTTAGTGTTTCTCGACATCAAAATGCCCAATTTGAATGGTATTGAAGCCGCCAAAATTGCTTTTGAAAAAAGGCCGGGGCTAAAAATTGTTGTAATGACCATGTTCGAAGAACCAGCCTACTTCAACAAAATGATTGAAATTGGCGTACAGGGCTTTTTGCTTAAAAATGCAGAAATGATGGAAATAAGAAAAGCCATTTCCCGCATCAATGAAGGCGACACCTACTTTTCCGAAGAACTGCTGCGCAAATTTAAAAATAAACCGGATACCGAACTAGCCAAACCCGACATTAGATTTTCGAAACGGGAAAAAGAAGTACTCGATCATTTATGTCAGGGGTATTCGAACCAGGAAATAGCCGAAAAACTATTCATCAGCCCGCGCACAGTAGATGGGCACAGAGCCAATCTGCTTAATAAAACCGGTTCAAAAAACACAGTAAGCCTTGTGCTTTTTGCTGTAAAAAACAACCTGGTAGAACTTAATTAGTGTCTGTCCATAATGTCCGATTTCTGCGTTATGCTCGTATTTAAAACAGTCATCCCGAGAATCGGG
>CAYPSX010000138.1:0-10979 GCA_964413185.1 uncultured Bacteroidales bacterium | reverse complement strand
ATCACCCTCCATTTTGCCGCGGTGGGCGGTGCGATCCTGCTGCTCAACGCGCTCCACATCATTCTTTCAAAAACTTTTTTACACCATCGGAATACTCCACGCGATATTCGGTGTCTTCATCTCCGCTTAAAATAAAATACGCTTCCAGGTTTGGGTTTTCCTGCACAATGTCCAGCGAAGCATGGTAACCAAGCACCATAAAGGCGGTGGCGTACGCATCGGCTGTCATGCAGTCGGGTGCAATAACGGTGGCACTGAGTAGATTGTGCCGAACCGGATATCCGGTTTTGGGGTTGATGGTATGTGCGTATTTTTTACCGTTTTTCTCGTAAAATTGCCGGTAATTGCCCGAGGTAGCCACGGCTCCTTCGCTTATGTGTATTACTCTTTGAATTTTTCTGTTCATTGCAGATTGCTCCTCCGATGGTTCATCTATCCCGATTCGCCACGGGGTGCCGTTTTCGTTTATTCCTTTTACCCGCACTTCGCCGCCAATTTCAACCATGTAGTTTTCAATTCCTTTTTGTTCAAGAAAACGAGCAGCTACATCTACTGAATAACCTTTGGCTATGGCGCTGGCATCCAGTTGCATTATGGCTGTATCTTTGTGAAGAATTCCATCTCGCATTTCAAGTTTTTCGTAACCGGTAATACTCAAAAGATGGGCGATGGAAACTGAATCGGTACGCTGGGGCTCGGTAAACCCGAATCCCCACGCATTTACAAGCGGGGCAACTGTCATGTCAAAGGCTCCGTGCGTTGCTTCGGAAACTTCTACTGCTTTATTGTAAATATTCATGAAATGATCATCGAGTACCACAGAGCTGTCGTTTTGGTTAATGCGGCTGATTACAGATACCGGATCGTAGGTTGACAACGACTTGTTGATGCGTTGCATGTTGGCTATGAGCTGTTGGTTGTAGTCCTTGCCATTTGGCGATTGGTAAACGATGTGATAAAATGTTCCATGCGCCTGTCCCTGGTTTTTTATGTAGGGTGCCGGGCGGTTACATGAGCCCAGCAGAATAGCCAATCCTATTGCCAGAATGAAAAAGCTACGTTTGATCATGTTGTACTTTTTTTGAAGTTTGTTGGAATATCAACTTTCTATCTTATCTGTTAAAAAATATTTTCGTTACGCATGCGATCGAGTATTATCCTGAACCATACGGTGTAATGATCCGGGTTTACTTTTACATCGCGCAGCACTTCATTTATTGAAGCCCATTTCCATGAATGCACTTCCTGCGGGTTGATAACGGGCGCTTCTTCGTAATTGCCAAAGAGCACATGGTCGTACTCATGTTCGGTCAGGTCATTGTCAAACTGCGAACGGTAAATAATGCTCATTTCTTCCTTGAGCTCACAATCGAAGCCCATTTCTTCCTGTAAGCGCCTGTGTCCGGCTTCAATTACGGTTTCTCCGGGTTTTGGATGGCTACAGCATGTGTTGCTCCAAAGACCTGCTGTGTGATATTTATCTTTTGCCCGCTGTTGGAGCATCAATTCTCCTTTTTTGTTCCACACAAAAATAGAAAATGCCCGGTGTAAAATTCCTTTACGGTGCACTTCCATTTTATCTCCTGTGCCAATTTCGTTGTCGTTCTTATCGACTAGTATAATGTCGTTTGCCATAAAAATTCAAATTAAAAAAGTTGTGCAAGTTAATTAAAAATGATGAAGCTTAATAGAATTTTTTACTTTAGTACCTGTTTGTAAACCTCCTAAACCGCATTTTGTTCTGCAAGGTAAAATTGCTTTTTATTTTGAAGTATATGTTCGTTGTGATTTTTGCATGGATATTTTTTAAAGAGTTGCATTTCTTGTGATTATAATGTATTTTCGTATATTAATATTTATTGTTATGGCATCAAAAACTTCAATGACCAATCATACTTTCTCAATGTTGGCAGGCTCAAGCGATTTTCTGAACTCCGTTTTAAACAATATCACCAGTTGTGTACTTTTACTCGATAATGAAATGGAGCTTAGAGCATACAATGAACCCTTAAAAGCAGTTTTTTCCAACAAAAAAGATGAGCATTTACTCTACCGAAAATGTGGCGAAGCCCTTGGTTGCGCCAATCAAATTGAAGAAGCTGTTGATTGTGGTAAAACTTCGAAATGCGATGAATGTGAGCTAAGAGAAGCTGCGCTTTTTTCTTATACAAGCCATGAACCTGTTTATAAAGAGCATGTAGTAAGGCAATTTTATGATTACAATAACAATAAAGTAGACAAGGACTTACAATTTTCAACCCGGTTGTTTGAATTTAATATGGAGAAATTTATCATTATGATTGTTGAAGATATTTCGTCAAGGGTTCCCAAAAGTTGATACCTTTTTCATATTCGTGTTATCTAAAACGTGCAATACCTCCACTTTCACATCTTTTTTTACCTTTGCACAGCATTTAACATTGCTTATCTATGGGTAAAAAACACCGGGAACTGGGCACTGCCAATATCAATAAGTTGCTTATTGGTCTTTCGCTTCCTTCTATGCTTGCCATGTTTGCCAATGCGCTTTACAATATTGTTGATACGATATTTGTGGGGCGGGGTGTTGGAGCACAGGGAATTGCCGGCGTTGCCATCGTTTTACCGGTTGTTGCAATTGTATCATCATTTGCTCACATGGTTGGAATTGGAACCGGAACACTTATTTCCAGGCAATTGGGACGAAAAGAAGATGAAGAGGTAAATCGTACTGCCGGGAACGGGTTTCTTCTGATTATACTTATCGGCGTTTTTTTTAGCGCCATCGGCCTTATTTTTACCGACCCCATTTTGCGTGCTTTTGGCGCAACACCAACAATATTGCCTTATGCCCGCGATTATGGCAGCATTGTTTTTATTGGTATGCTCTGGTTTCCGTTCTGCGTGAGCAGCAATAATTACCTGCGTGCCGAAGGCAATGCCCGGGAAGCCATGTATGCCATGCTCATTGGTATATTGGTGAATGTTGTACTCGATTATATCCTCATTTTCCCGCTCGATATGGGCATGAAAGGAGCTGCTATTGCTACCATTTCAGGAAAATTTGCCACGTTAATTTACCTCATTCGCTATTTTTTGCAACCTCACCATGTAATCAATTTTCGTTTTCGGTGCCTTAAATTGCATAAAAAAGTACTGAAACCCGCTATATCAGTCGGTCTTTCGGGTTTTGGCATGCGTTCTTCAAGCAGCGTAGCCAATGTGGTGCTTAACCATACGCTTGGGGCTTTGGGTGGCGATATGGCTATTGCTGTTTTTGGGGTAATCTATAAAATTACACTGTTTTTTGGTATGCCGCTGTTTGGTTTGAACCAGGGTATGCAGCCCATTATCGGGTATAATTTTGGGGCAAATAATCCGGAAAGAATCATACGTACCATAAAGCTGGGCTTTCTATATTCGGTTATATATGGGATTTTTGCCGTTATTCTATTTCAGATTTTTGCAGAGCCCGTTTTTAATCTGTTCACTACCGACCAAAACCTAATGCAAATGGGGCCACGCGCTTTACGAATAATAATTGCCATGATGTGGCTTATGGGCATTTCTACACTCACAATGGGCGTGCACCAGGCAATGGGACAGCCCAAATCAGCTTTTGTTTTGGCTATTCAGCGCTGGATTCTGCTGATTACCCCGCTGGTGTTGATTCTTCCTTATATTTTTAATCTTGGCTTAGATGGCGTGTGGATTGCTTTTCCCGTAGCCGATTTTCTGGGTGCCATCATTGCATTGCTTATTCTTTTATATAGTTTGAAACGCAAGCGAATTTTCGGGTGAATGAACATCGTGAAATTTGATTTGTATGTTCACTCCCTCAGTTTACACATTCACTCCCTAATATTGCACGGTCGTCGCCTTTTCTTTTATGGCGCGGGTTGGGGCACATATATTTGCATCATCAATTTAATATTAACCTAAAATTTATAGAGATGAAAACCAAAACAATTTTAACCGTAGCTATTTTAATGATGTTTGCAATTACGATGAACGCTCAGGAAAATGAACGAAAAGATCATTTATGGACCATCAAAGGCAAAAAGAAGACACACGAAGTGGGCATGTATGTCAGTCTCTCGGGCAATTATACCGAAATTTTTGGCGATCCTTCTTTCTGGCTTGGCGGAAAAATCGGCGTGGTTTTTAATCAACGCTGGACTGTTGGAGTAGAGGCGCAGGGACTCGATTACGAACACGATTTGACCAAACTTACGGGAGGTGAAGAGTACCGGTTAGAAGCCGGTTATACCGGAATGTACGTGGAGTTTTTGCAACCCATTGGCAATTTTATGAAATTTAGTGTAAACGTAATGAGTGGCCGTGGAATAGCGCAGTATCGCTACAAATCGGCGTATCGCGAAGAGTTGGAGTGGTACGAAGAATTTATCGATCGCGACGACTTTGCTGTATTTAAGCCCGGAGCCGGTGTTTTTGTGCGCGTAGCAGGAAACTGGTGGGCCGGTGTTGAAGCTTCTTATACAACAACTTCTCCGCTTTATTTGAAAGATGCCAAACAAAACTTCCTTGAGAATCTGAATGCCGGAGTATCGCTAACCTACGGTATTTTTTAACAAAAACAATTTATTAGATTCACTGCAAATTAAACTAACTACAAATGAATAAAAATAAAAACGTAACCGTAATTTTTCCGTTGGCAGCCGTCCTTACATTGTTTATGTTGAGCTGTAAAAGTCCAAATACAGAAGTAACCGTTTGTGGAACACTGCACGGTTATCACAAGAAAAACCCAAACTATTCTTACGATCAGTTATTTAGCTTTATTGAAAAGTATAACCCGGATATTATTGGCCTGGAAATTCGTCCCGAAGATATGGACGAAGACCATGCTTTTTTACAAAATTATTATCCACGCGAAATGACTGAAGTTGTGAAACGGTTTGCCGGGAAAGAACTGGTTGGTATTGACTGGTGGAATAAGTCAGTGGAAGGCGAAAAAGTGTCTGACGAACTTATAGATACGCTGTTTAATGTTGTAATGGCACGAAAGTATTCAAAAGATACGCTTTTTCTCAACCGAAAACCCGCCATTATCGATGAATTGAACAATCAGAAAATGCAAATTGCCGCTACAGCATCTATGTGCGAGGTGATAAATGGGAACTACGATTCATTGAATATTTGTTTTTATAACGAACTTGGGAGATACTTTGAAGCATCGCCTTATCAAAAGCTGTACGAATCATACATGGTAAGACATCAAAAGCTGGCCGATAATATGGTTGAAGTGGTACGTGAAAATCCGGGCAAACGCATTCTGTTTCTCACAGGAGTCGATCATCAGGCTTATGCCCGCAGGAAAATGGAAAAGGTTTTCGGCGATGAAATTCGTTTGAATCTTTTCTGTAAATAAATTTTTGGGAATTGAATCATTAAGGGATTAATGCAAAGGTGAAAACTTAACTTCCCTTATTTCCTTCATGGTTCAAAAAAATAACGATAATGATTATCTTTAGCCACAAAATATCTGTTATGCTGGATGAAAATCCCATAAAAACCCTTCGTGTTTCACGTTTTTTATGGCTGTTGGCCGGGTTTGCCTTTTTGTTACAACTGATTGTCATTTCATACAATCATTACACCGGGTATATTCATTTAAAAGGCACGGTGGATTTTATTACCCGGCTAATTTACGGTTCGGTTTTCGCTTTTATTGCTGCGAATATTCTGGCCTGGCCAAATTTGAAAGTAGTGCATTTGCTTAACAGGCACTTACCGTGGCATAAAAAAATTATTAAGCGTGTGCTGGTTGAGCTGGGTGCTGTTATCGCAGTCGGAACGCTCGTGGCATCATTCATAACAATACTGGCAAATAGTATTGATGCATACGAGGAGCCGTTTTTTAATGTGTTGGTAAATAATGTGCTCATTACAATCGTAGTTAATCTCATTTTCATGACGATTTTAGAGGCCTGGTTGTTTTTTAGTCATGGTAAAACCGAGCAAAAGCGTGCCGAAGAGCTAAGCAAAGAGCTTGAGTTGATGAAGTTTGAAGTACTTAAAGATCAACTCAAACCGCATTTTATGTTCAACAGCCTGAATGTATTGTCGGGCTTGATTGACGAAAATGTTGAAAAAGCGCAGGAATTTATCGATGAGTTCTCTTACGTTTACCGTTACGTGCTGGAAACCATAGAGAAAAATGTCATCAGCATTCGTGAAGAACTCGAGTTTGCCAAATCCTATATGTTTTTGCAGCAGGTAAGATACGGTAAAGCTTTACAGTTTTCTGTTAATGTTTCAGCAGAAAAAATGGAGAATTTTATTCCTCCGCTTTCTCTTCAGTTAGTATTGGAAAATGCCATCAAACATAATGAAATAAACGAAAAAGAACCTTTACATGTACATGTTTTGAGTGAAGCGAACGGGTTGAGAATAAAGAATAACCTTCGTCCGAAAGCCTGGGCAGGCCATTCATCAGGAATCGGACAGGATAATTTGCAAAAACGGTACCGGCTCGTTGGAGCTCCTGTACCTGTGTTCACCGTAAAAGAAAAGGAATATCATGTGTTTTTGCCCTGGATTGAAATAGAATAAAAGAAGTTTTTGTGATATTACCTGTAAAAACCTGAAAAATATTAAAAATGGAAGTACTAATAGTAGAAGATGAGGCTGTTGCAGTAAAAAGACTGGAGAAAATACTCACCGAAGTTGCTCCGGAAATTAATGTAGTTGCCCGCACCGGATCGGTTAAGGATAGTGTAAGATGGCTCATGAAAAACAAGCCCGATCTTATTTTCATGGACATTCAACTGTCAGACGGTATTAGTTTCAATATTTTCGATCAGTTGGATGTAAGTATACCGGTAATTTTTACCACAGCTTACGACCAATATGCCATAAAAGCGTTTGAAGCAAACAGCCTGGGTTATTTGTTGAAACCCGTTCGCAGCAATGAGCTCAAAAAAGCGATTGAAAAGTACAATTCATTTTATAAAAGTTCGGCAACCGATTTTAATGCGTTGTGGGATCAGATTCGTAACCAGAAGCCCGCTTATAAGCAGCGGTTTATGGTGCAGCGCGGCGAAAAAATCCTACATGTAAGCACCTCCGAAATGGCTTATATGTACGCCATACAAAAAGATGTGTTTGCAACCACATTCGACAACAAAAGTTATGCGCTTGAATTTACGCTGGAGAAACTATCCGGTATGCTCGATCCGGAGATGTTTTTCCGCATCAACCGTAAATACGTCATTAACATAAATGCTATAGACAGCATGGTGGCGCGGTCGCGCGGACGAATTAAAGTTAATTTGAATCCGCCGGCAGACGATCCCGAAGAAGCAGTTGTGAGTGTTGATCGTTCACCGGAATTCAAAAAATGGCTCGATAAATAGAGTCCGTCTATAAACTTCATTTTCTGTATTTCGGCATGCTTAAAGCCACTGAGTTGTATTCTGATTTGCCTTCAAAAAAACTATCAGCAAAATCAGCGTTCTATTATTTCTGCGGGAGTTTGTGTTATTGTGTTTATAAAAATAAAACAGCCTAAACTTATTTTAAATACTCACCCAACATCCTTCTCCTAAAATTACGGTACAGCCCGAGTGTAAACGATTGTTTGCGGGTTATGTTGTTCACTAAAAGCTGCGTATTGAGCCTGTAAACCAACATGAAAAGGCGGAATAGCCTGAATTTTTGTAATTTTTTCAAATGTGTATATTCTGCCACGTTGATATGCTCTTTCTCCTCGTCCGATATTTTTTGCAGCCATATAGCGGTTTGGCTCATTTGTTTGCGGCTAATGGCCAAAAACCGTTTGTTGCTCAGGAATGTGGCTGTCGATACCGGATTATCAATATGGATAACCGGAATTTGATTTCCTTTGAGTTCAAAGGAGTAGGGGAGCAGACCGCCCGGATCATCGCTTTCAGGAAAAGGATGTTGCAGGAAAACACCTCGCGGTCCCATGAGGTTGTCTGTGTTCAGGTGAAAATAAGGATGTTCGTTTCGCTCATCAGAATGGTTGGTAAGCAGGTTGTGCATGGCTTGCCAATGCAATTGGTATGGCTGTGCCGGTTTTACCCCCGATGCTGTTATGCCGCCGTGTACCATCATTCCCGGTTGCATCACTTCCGCAAAAAGCTCCAGGTATTTTTTGTGGGTGATGTGGTTGTCTCCTTTCAAAAACAATAAATAAGAGCCCTTGGCCCTGTCGGCCAGTTTGTTTCTCATTGTGTTGTGGCTCAGGTAATTATTATCGGAAAAATACCGGGTATTTTGTTGTTTAGTAGCTTTTTCGTTTTGTTTTTGAATTGAGCTTTCAGAGCTACTTTCCATAACACAAATATCTACAGGAACCGAAACCCCTTCAGCCTGCTCGCATAATCTTGCTACAAGCTCTTCTATCAATGTGTTACGCGTAGTGATACAAATACTGAGCATAGTTAAAAAATTTCAATACAAATATAGGAAACGAACATGAGAATTTATTTGCTCATGAAGTTTTTATTTGGAAAGATATTGAGTATTATATGGAATAGCTTGTCTTGGTACTGTTTATAAATTTTAAACCAGTTTTTTGGCAAAAAAAATGCAAATAAATTGTTAAAATATTGTGCAGTATTATTATTATTATTGCGCGGTATTAATAACAATAAAACATTATTTATCATGAAGAACATTTTATTTTTGAGCTTAATTACCGCGTTGATGGTAGTTTTTGTAGGGTGTGAACAAGAAGAATTTGACCTGCAAAGTGAAAACAGTTACGATGCCACAACCCAAAGAATTCTTGATTTTGGGTCATCCCTCACGAAAAAAAGTGGCAATGGAGACAATATGCACATAGATTCCTTAGTTTGGTATTCGGAGGCATGGTTTAACCTTAATTATGGTCATCCGCACCTCGATTACGAAAATGTAACTACGGATTCTATGAAAATAACAATTGACCTTCGGGAGGGCAGCATGGTGACTCCTGATATTGTTGCAAACACGCACATAGAAATGAACAATTTTATCGTTAAGCAGTACGATAATTTTCTGGACGATCCCAAGCACATGATCGTAATGGATGTGAATTTACGAAGTCAAACCTCTTCAAAAGCTGAATTGTGGCTTTATTCAACTATTGGAAAATCGATAAATGAAAATGGAGACCAAAAATCAGTATCCAATCCTTTCGAATACTACGATTGGTGGCATGCTTACTATTTTGAGGGTGGCCGTTGCAATGGATACCAATCTCAATTCCCAAGCGATGAAAATGCAGCAGATCAGTTAGAGAAATATTTCAAAGACCATAATTCAGACTTTGCATACCTGAATAGCCCCAGAGTTTATTTTACTGATGTAATAACCGGTGAAGATATTTATTGGGAACTTGTATATAATGATGACCCTAATACACAAGACTTATACCCAACGCTTGTTTATGGGCCTGATTATGAGAGAACATGTTTGTCTCCGGATGATATGTATTTCTTTTTGAGCAAAATGGATGATGTACTAATTCATAACAGACCAGATTCATATACAGATAAGCATCCTTTTAATATTGTAATTGAGGCACGAACTGCAACTGGTAAGGAAAAAAGCGGTGGTGAACATGTATATTTATATGATTTGGGTGTGAAGCATTTTTCACCTCGTCCTGTACATGACCCGGCATTAATGCGCTAGAAATTATTGAGAACCCGGCTCAGCCGGGTTCTGTTTTTATACAAAAAAGAACAATATGAAATTAGCAATTCTTATCCCAATTTTTTTAATATCGCATGTGCTGTTCTCCCAGCAATTCGATTATATCACACATGCTAAACACAATGGGTCGGTAACCTATCTCGATTTGGCGTTTTTGGATGATCAAACAATACTCGTATCCGGCTTATATCGCGATTCAAATATTGGTTTATTATGGAAGTATGATTTAGATGGAAATGTGCTGGATAGTGTCATAGTTGATAAGCATGAAAAACAACCTGGCTTCCTAATTGAAAATCGGGGGGATTCAATCTTATGGTTCGGTCGTGATATAAATGGGGATTCAGTTTACCTGTCAATTAGATGTTTTGATATGAATCTAAGTCCAATGTGGGAAAAGTATTATCCATTGGAAATGCGACCTATTATAAAAAAATACAGAGCTGTTCAATTTAAAAATCGAAATTATATTTTTATGAGCACAACAGGAGGGCTAAAATATTTTAAATTCGATAGAAACTTCAATTTGCTAGACTCATATCTGGATTCTTTTAGTACACTTGATGCAGAACCACATACTTTTACCGATTCTGGATTTGTTTTTATGCGAGGATATCAGAAAATGTATGTGGATACAAGTTTTAATGTGACTTATGAGCAGGCATATCCTTATTCGGATTCCATAGGCCGGGCATTTTTTGGCGATTTTATTATGACACCTAATAATGATTATTGGCATACAGGGAGACAAGGTGAAGATCGATTATATTCAACAATTCATTATTCAGAAGATTTTCTGAATATTAAGGGTTATCCATTTTTTGGAAGTTATGGTGATCATTCAGCTTTTGGTCGTTTGAATAGTATCGCTTGCAATATTGATACTACTGTTATCTACGCTTCTGGCACACTTGTAGACAAGTATCCTTATCCAGTGCCATTTGGCAGTGATAGTGCCTATCCGTTTTTTGTGGCACGCATGCAAGGAGATTCCCTGCTTTGGTATAATTACTACACCGATGGACATTACTATGCCCCCATCAATATGGAAGTAGGGCCCGATAATGCCCTTTACATGGCGTGTACGCGCTACGATGTGGCGAATCAGCCCAGTTATTCGGAATCGGTAATTATGCGCATCAGTCCGGAAGGCGATTTGCCTGTTGGTATGCATGAACAGCCCAATTTTAAACAGCAGCCAAAAGTTTATCCTAATCCCGGTAGCAACAGTCTGCATATAAAACTGCCGGAGCCTGGACAAGCATCAGTTTTAATGTACAACATGCAGGGTGCAATCGTAAAATCAGCAACAT
>CAYPSX010000137.1:0-11006 GCA_964413185.1 uncultured Bacteroidales bacterium | reverse complement strand
GTTTCGAAAGCCTTGAAAATGGAATTTATTCACTGGACACCCCGACTTTATGGACGGGCTCTACTTAGATTCTGTCCATAAAGTAATCGTAATAAAGCAAAAAAAAATTGCACTATTCTTGTAGCTTTATTACTTCTCACAGGGAACAATCAAAAGCTTTCTTCGTTGCTTAATCCGTAAATCACGACCATCAAAAAATATCCGATATGAAATACAACTTCCTGACCATCAAGATTCTTATCGCCGTCATCTCTTTTTGTTCACAAATACTGACTGCGCAAACCTACGAACTCACGTTCCAGGTCGATATGAGCCAGCAAACCGTTTCTTCTAATGGTGTGCATGTGGCCGGCGATTTTCAGCAGCTGGCCGGGTTTGACACCGACTGGGACCCCGCTGCAACCCCAATGGAAGATGCCGATAACGACGACATTTACAACGTTACTGTATCCGTGCCCGCAGGAACGTATTTGTACAAATTCATTAACGGCAACTCATGGTCAGAGCAGCCGGAAAACCCGCCTGCCGACTGCACAATTACCGATGGTGCCGGCAACATCAACCGGCAGATTATTCTTGGTGATGCCAATTTGCAATTACCCGCCGTTATGTTCGATTCGTGCAATGCTATTGTCTCCTTTTCAGTGAGCATGGAAGGCGTTACCGTAAATTCTGAAGGTGTACATGTAATGGGCAATTTTCAGGAATCAGCCGGCATGGGAAATGATTGGACTCCCAATACCATTCAACTTTTCGATGACAATAACGATAACGTTTTTGAAACATCAGTTCAAATGCCAACAGGCAATTATCAATATGTTTATGTAAACGGCAATACAGCAGAAAATGCAGAAAATATACCCTCGGAATGTACAATAACCGGTGAAAACAGTGATTTAGTGCGGTTTTTCGAAGCCCAATCCGGCACAGAGTCGCTTCCAACGTATGAATTTGGCACCTGCAATATTTCCAACACAACAAGCAACTATGAAACGTATTGGTGGAACGATGCAGTGTTTTATGAAATTTTCGTTCGTAGTTTTTACGATAGCGATGGCGATGGAATTGGTGATTTCCAGGGCATTATTGAAAAGCTGGATTACCTCAACGATGGCAATCCGAATACAACCGACGATCTGGGAATTACCGGTATTTGGCTCATGCCGATTATGGAATCGCCCTCCTACCATGGCTACGATGCCACCAATTATTACGTTCCCGACCCGGATTACGGCACAATGGCCGATTTCGAAGAACTGGTGCAGGAAGCTCATGCCCGCGGCATAAAAATTATCCTCGACCTGGTGATGAATCACTGCTCCAACGAACATCCGTGGTTTACGCAATCGGCTAACAGCGAAAACAACTACCGCGACTGGTTCGTTTGGTCAGATACCGATCCGGGTTTTAACGGCCCGTGGGGACAAGACGTTTGGCATTACAACAATGGCAGCTATTATTACGGCATATTTTGGTCGGGTATGCCCGATTTGAACTACAGCCATGAGCCGGTAAAAACGGAAATGTTCAACGTGGCAGAATTTTGGCTCAATAAAGGAGTAGACGGCTTCCGCCTCGATGCCATAAAGTACCTCGATGAAGATGGCTCCACACTGGAAGACACCCCTGAAACCTTCCAGATTCTAGAAGAATTCCATGTGATGTACAAAAACGTAAACCCCGATGCATTTACCGTAGGCGAAGTATGGTCGAACACAGCATCAATATTACCCTACGTACAAAACGACCGGCTCGATGTATGTTTTGAATTCGATTTGGCCGGCTCTGTGTTAAGCAGCGTCCAATCAGGAAATCCATCAACATTAAGCAATAAAATTCAAAACGTTCAGGAAAGCTACACAAAATTGCAGTATGCAACCTTTCTGACCAACCACGATATGGATCGTGTTTTCAGTGTTTTGGGTCAGGATGAAGAAACCATGAAACTGGCTGCATCGCTTTACCTCACGCTGCCGGGAATACCATTTGTATATTACGGGGAAGAATTAGGCATGACCGGTACAGGTGCACATGAAAATATTCGCCGGCCCATGCAGTGGAGCGGTAGCAGCAACGCAGGTTTTACAACCGCAACACCCTGGGAACCGATTGGCGATAATTATCTGACCAACAATGTCGCTGATATGCAAAATAATGGAAATTCTTTGCTCAGCCATTACCGCGATTTTATTCACATACGAAACACTTACCCGCCCTTACGAAAAGGTTATTTGCTGGAAACCACAAATAACAGTACAAACCTCATCTCTTTTGCGCGTATTTATGAAGATGAAGCCGTACTTGTGGCCTCCAATCTGGGTGCATCAACCATAAATCCATCTTTTTCCATGTCAATTTCCACACTGCCCACAGGAAAATATTTTGTGAAAGAAATTATTTCGCAAACTGTATTGGATAGCCTTACGATAGATGAAAACGGAGGATTCAGCGATTGGCAGCCGGCCATAAATGCAATGCCCGCGCAAGAAACCAAACTCTTCTACATAACACCTGATGCAACTGTGAATATTGAATCTGCTACAAAACCGGCAGACGAATTTTCTATCTATCCCAATCCGGCCAGCCAAAATGTTCATATTTCCGCAACTTCGGATAATATCAGTGAGGTAAATGTGAAAATTTACGACATTCAGGGAAAACCGTTAATTCAGGCAAAATTCAGGGGAGCAGAATCCAATGTGAATGTATCAAAATTATCAAACGGATTGTACTTTATATTGCTACAAACGGGCGCTAAGCGTGAAATAAAAAGGTTGGTGATTGAGCGGTGATTACATAGTAACTGTCCATAAAGTCAACATTTTTCATAAAGTCCGTATGGAAAGTTCGAATTCGAGGCCTGCAAAGCCTGAAAAATTTGAGTTCCTATTCTCGGGATGACTATTTTCAGAAAGGGTGTAACCATCGGCCACCAAAGGCTTGTCGACGGCGCAGCAAAAAATTTTAGCTCATGAGCATCTTAAAATTATTATGATCGCGAAAAAACTGAACTTTTCGGGCAAGCACTATGTACGCTTCCAGAGCAGCCACCACACTTATGAACCGATTCCTGGAGAGGCAGGCAAAATAAACTAATTCGAACAAAAGTCCATTCTTTACGCCTTGTTTGTCAGATTATTTTTTGGGATTTAGCAAAAAAGCGTATTTTTGATGATTATTAGCCGGGAACAAATAACCCATGAAAATAAAAGCAACAAAAAATAAACTGATTTAGAGTTTGAGAGAGAAACAATTCAGATTGTCTGATCATCAAAAACCAAAAGGCAAAATAATTTGTTTTACATTTATCCGGATGGTATTGTTATAGAATACTATGCGTAATTATTAATTTTTAGTTATAATCTAAACGAACAAATTTTAACAATATCATGAACACAAAAATATATAGTAAAATAATTGGTACAGGAAGCTATATCCCCACAAAACGTATAAAGAACGAAGATTTTTTAAGTCATACTTTTTATGAATCAAACGGCGAAATAACAGCAAAGGCCAATGAAGAAATCATTCAAAAGTTTGCTGAAATTACGACGATTAAAGAGCGCCGGCATGTTGAAGATAATTTGCAAACATCAGACATTGCTTATGAATCTGCGTTAAAAGCTATTGAAGATGCCGGTATTGATAAAGAATCGCTTGATCATATCATTGTTGCTCATAACTTTGGCGACATCAAAGCAGGCAGCAACCGCACAGACCTTGTTCCGTCGCTTGCAGCGCGTGTAAAGCTCAAATTACAAATAGAAAACCCGTTCTGCATTGCATACGATATGGCTTTTGGCTGTCCGGGCTGGCTTCAATCCCTTATTCAGGCTAACTATTACATCCAGGCCGGCGATGCCAAACGCGTGTTGGTTATTGGAGCAGATATTTTATCAAGAGTTTCTGACCCTCACGACAGAGATAGCATGATATATGCCGATGGTGCCGGATCCACAATACTGGAAGCAACTCCATCGGAAACGCCCATTGGCTTACTCGCACACCAAACACGTTCCGACACACTCGAGTACGCCAACATGCTGTATATGGCCGAATCATACAATAAAAATTATGATAAACAAGGTGATATTTTCCTGAAAATGAATGGGAGAAAATTATATCAATACGCCCTCGAAAATGTACCCAATGCCATTTATTCATGCCTGGAAAAAAGCGGCACCCCAATCGAAGAAGTAAAAAAAGTGTTGATACACCAGGCCAATGGAAAAATGGATGAGGCCATATTAAAACGACTTTACAAACTCTACGGAAAAAAAGAAGTTCCGGAATTTGCCATGCCCATGACCATCTCATGGATGGGCAACTCTTCTGTGGCAACTATTCCCACCCTACTTCACCTGATATTAAAAAATGAAGTCAAACCGCACGATTTACATCCCGGCGACACCATTGTTTTCGCATCTGTAGGAGCCGGTATGAATATTAATGCGGTTACGTATAAGCTTTAGTGGTTTTTATTACAATTTTTTCATCAGCAACAGTTTAAGAAACGCCAAATAATAAGCAAATTGGCCATTAGGTGACTGCTGAATTCCTAATGGCCAATTTGTTTATTATTTATTTGAGAACTGATTAATTGTTTCCTACAAAAATCATCCTTCTTTTTCCAATAATTCTTTGTGCTCTTTCAAAATTTGTGTTTCTATTGACCACTCACGGGGTTTGTCAAAACCTTTCAGTTTAGAAAATTCGCTAGCCTGGTGCATAAATGCTTGCAAACGAGTCTCAAGGCTTGAGTCCTCTTGCCCGTCGTAGGCAATGTTCTCCCACGGAATATTGTCATGGTCTTTTCTGAATAGTTGCGAAACTGATGCTATCAATGTTCCCGGCATGCAGGTAAATGGCAGAATAGCCACAACACCGGAAATATCGCCCTGTGCCATTATTGAGGCTGCTCCCAATGAAAGTGGCGGATCACCATCATAGTCTTTGTGCACATAATCGCCACAACTGCCCAGCATATCACTCACGGAAACATCCCGCTTTAATTCAGCTACGTCTTTTACAGCTTTGTGTATCTTGTGTGCTGAACTATTTTGCATGTAATTTTGCACTTCGGCTTTAAAAACACCCACAATATCACCTTTCCACAAACTATCACGCTTATAACGATACGAGCTGTATGTAAGCCATTCACTAAAGGGTGCAATAACCGTCTCTGCGCCCATTGCTTCAAGTCGGTCGATTAAGAATCCGCTGCAAAATGCGTTATCGCGCATAAAAATTTCTCCAACAACAGCAATTACAGGTTTGCGGTAACCATTATGAATGGGTATTGTTTTAAAATCTTCAGCCGCTTCCTCCATGCACTTTGTGATGTCTTTGGCTCCATTTTCACATGACTTGACAACAGCATCGAGGTGTTTTTTGTATATTTTATCGGTAAGCCCATTCACTGCCTCATAAGGACGGCGTTCCTGTTTCATTTTACGAAGCATATCAATGGCTACAAAACCTTTCCATGCCGATATTCGAAATTTGTTGGCATTTCCTTTGGATATTTCCGCGTAAGCATCATCGTTACTGGGAGCGATGATTTGCACATCGTGATATCCCAGTTTATCAAAAATCTGGCGTTGCAGTTTATTGTACTCACCAAAACGGCACGGGCCATTATGGTCGGGCATAAAGAAACTCACTTTTGACGGATCTACACCTGGCTCTTCCAGTTTTTTAAGGAAACTCCCTGTGGTACAAATCAATGGGAAACACTCGTTCCCATTTGTATGTTTTCGTGCCAGTTCCAAATCGCGTTCATCCTGCATGGGCAACACCTCAGACTTCAGTCCGCAGGCCCGCGAAGCCGCAGCAATGGCATAGGCCGAATCGCGCATATATGGATAATAAAGTACGCGCTCTTCTGAATCGCCTGGCTTAGCTTTTTTCTCTTGCTTTGGCGGTTTGCTAACTTGTTTGTATCCTTTCAAACTATCTAAAAAGGCCTCGCAGCGAGTGATAAGACCGGCATCGGCACTATGCTCATCTACTTCGAGGTGGAGATACGGTTTGCCGTTCATTTCCTTATTTACAAAGTGCGTGAGGAAAGAATCGGGGCCGCAGCGGAAATTGCCCAGGTAAACAGCGTTTAAATCGTCACGTTTACTTACAATTCGGGCAGCTTTGAGGATTTTTTGACCGTTTGGCCAGTACATCATCGGGTAATCGTCAAAGATATTTTCCTGTTCTAGTGGCAGAAAATCTACCGGAATAGGCATTACATCAAGATTGATGAGTTTTTCTATCAAACGCAGGTTCAGTGCGGGATCGCCGGTATTGTAAGGACGCCCGAGAACAACCATTGACTCTTTATCTTTGGGCAGGTTGGCCATAACTTCTTTTCCGCGTCTTTTCACCTGTGCCTCAAATTGGGATTGCACTGCATCAGCCTCTTTTATGGCTTTTTTAACTTTGCCTTTTGCAATGCCAAATTTTTTGTTGAAATAATCGCCCAACTCCTTATTTAAAACGCGTCCGAAATGACGGAAATGCAGAGTCGGAATCAGAAATTTCTCCTGTATTTTTTTATCGCGGAAAGCCGCACGCATCATAAATGGGTAAGATTGAACCCACGGACAGTTGCAATTGCTGGTTGGGTTGCCCTCTTCTGCTTTCATGTTCACAATGAAAGGAATAAAGATATGATCGACCTCTTTTTCGAGCAAATCATTCACATGCCCGTGCATAACTTCTACCGGGTAACAAGTTTCAGATGCCATCAGCTCCAAAGATTTTTTGGAAAGCTGCAAATCTGTTTCTTTTGAAACAACTACGTTAAAATCAAGCTGTTCGAAGAATGTGCGCCAGAATGGAAATTGCTGATAAAAAATCATCAGCCCCCGTGGAATACCAATTGTTGTTTTTTCAGGCTTTGGTGTTTTTTCTTTATAGTCACCTATCAACATATCAACGCGCTCCCTGAATAAGTTAGGAATGCCAACACCTTTGCCTTTTCGTTCATCAACTTCAAATTTATCGCATCGGCCACCAAAAAACAGGGCACGTTTCTCTCCTTCAAGTTTTACACGTTGAATTTCGCACTGGTTGGAGCAAGAATTACAGGTAAATTTATCGAGTGTAAACGATGTTTCACTCACATCAAATCCTTTGAAGCGTGTTTTTTGCCCTGGTTTTAATGATTGGCGGGCAAGCATAGCCGCACCAATAGCACCGGTAACATCGAAATGAGGCGGAATGGTAATGGGTTTCCCTGTGACTTTTTCAAATGCGGCAACAACAGCTTTGTTATTTGTTACGCCACCCTGGAAAAATATTTTATCGCCCACATGTCGGTCACCAACCACGCGGTTGATATAATTATAAACAATAGAATATGCAAGCCCGCCCACCATATTTTCTGTGCTTTCGCCATGTTGCTGGTGTGCATTGAGGTCCGATTCCATAAAAACAGTACAACGCTCGCCCATTTTCACAGGAGCTTTGGAGCTCAAAGCCAATTCACCAAACTGCTCTTTAATATTGATGCCCAGTTTTTCGGCCTGTTCTTCAAGAAATGAACCCGTACCGGCTGCACAAACTTTATTCATCTCAAAGTCGACTACAATGCCATCTTTTATGCTGATGTATTTGGAATCCTGTCCGCCAATTTCAAAAATAGTATCCACCGTCGGGTCGTAAGCAATGGCAGCTGTGGCTTGCGCTGTAATTTCGTTTTGTATGCTGTCGGCACCGATAAAATCGCCCGTCAAATAACGTCCCGATCCGGTTGTTCCGGCTGCTATTACCTCAACTTTATCACCCACTTCTTTGTATATTTCGCGCAAACCGCGTTGGAAAGCCTCAAGTGGCTTACTGGCCGTAGGTAAATATCGGCGTGCTACAACATTATTGTCATCATCGATTAATACAACATTGGTACTCAGCGAACCAATATCGAGCCCGAGGGAAACGGGTAATTTCTCTCCATTTTCTGGGAAATTCCGAACTATATCTTTTTGGTAAACAGCTTCAGATTCCTGCAACGGTTCCAGCGTAACACTTTTGTTGGAAAGTTCGGAAAGATATTTTTCTAAACCGTCAAGGCCTTTGAACGGATTATCTGTCTGGCCGCTTGCAGCTATATGCATTAAGGCGCCAATAGCTCCCATGGAAGCATGGTGTTCAGGAATGATAAGCTCGTCTTTCTTTAATTCAAGAATTTCTGTAAATGCCCGTACAACGCCGGCATTGGCTGCTACGCCACCCTGAAACATAATGGGCTTTTCGAGGGTTTTACCACGACCAAGGTTACTTTTAAAATTACGAGCCACAGCAAAACATAATCCTGCAACAATATCGTGTAAAGGTGTTGCGATCTGCTGTAAATGAATCATGTCGCTTTTAGCAAAAACACTACAGCGGCCGGCTATGCGCGGCGGATCTTCTGATTTGAGAGCCAAATCACCAAACTCTTTCTCGATGGAAACACCAATGCGCTTGGCTTGTTGGTCTAAAAACGATCCTGTTCCTGCGGCACACAGGCTGTTCATGGCAAAATCATCCAATTGAGAGCGCGAAACGCCCTCTTTTTTATCCATAAGGATCAATTTGGAATCTTCCCCGCCCATTTCAATAACGGTTTTAGCTTCCGGGTATAGTTTGGATACTGATGATGACTGAGCAATAATTTCATTAACAAAATGACCACCCAACATCTTCGCAGCTTTTTGCCCTCCGCTCCCTGTAAAAGCCAACTTATCGACTGAGGAATCTTTATGCTTTGCCAAAACCTCATTTAATACTTTGTGTAAAACTTTAAACGGACGCCCCTGACAATAATCATAACGATCCTCAATTATTTCAAGATTGCGATCCATTACAACTGTGTTGATTGATATTGAACCAATATCAACACCGATATAAATCGAGTTAATTAATTTCTGCGACATAAAACATTATTTTTGATACCTTTACATCTACTTACTAATTTGTGTAGACTTCTAACATTCTAATTTACGGCTAAATTAGTAATCTTCCGCCTGTTGGGCAAAGGTTTGCAGAACAATTTTCAAATTTTGAAAAAAAATCTGACCATAACCATTCCAAAATAAATCACACGGTATCTTAAAAAATATATTGATGATTTATATTGACAAGTTAAAAGTATTCATTCAGTGTACGATACTGATCAATATTTTGAAATCTGCCTAGAAAACCACTCAACTTTTCAAACAACAAGTTGTTTTTCATACATTAGTTGAGTTTTAAAATGCAAATACCTAATTTATAAAATATGAAGATCATCAACATTGCGCCCGGTTTCGGCGGAACTTTTTACTGTGGCAACTGTCTGCGCGACAGGGTTTATTCGCAAACACTAAAAACAATGGGACATCAGGCGGTTTCAGTCCCCATCTACCTGCCGCTCTCCATTGAAGAATATGATGCAGATAACGGCATACCTGTATTCTACGGTGCTGTAAACATCTATTTAAAGCAAAAATTCCGTTGGATGCAAAACATGCCCAAATGGCTTGAAAATTTTTTCAATTCCTCGGCACTACTCAAATTTGCAGCCAAAAAATCAGGATCAACCCGGGCCGACGGCCTCGAGGAAATGACCATTTCCATGCTCAATGGCGATGAAGGTTTCCAGGAAAAAGAGCTGGATCAGCTTATTGATTTTTTACGCGTACACGAGCAGCCCGATATCGTGCACCTTTCCAATGCATTGCTGATGGGAATGGCAAAAAAAATTAAGCAGGAACTGAACATTCCGGTAGTTTGCTCCCTACAGGATGAAGATGTTTGGATTGATGCCATGCGCCCCGCTTATCAACAAAAATTATGGGATATTATGGCAGAAAAAGCCAAAAACATTGATGCTTTTGTTGCAGTAAGTGATTATTTCAGGAATGTGATGCAGGAAAAAATGCGAATCCCCGATGAAAAGTTATTTACCGTGCACATTGGCGTTGATCCGGATGCTTATAAAGTAAATGAACCCAACACAGACACTCCCACAATTGGTTATTTATCACGCATTTACAAAGAAAATGGCATTGGTGTACTCGTTGATGCGTTCATTCATTTAAAAGAAAATTCGAAGTTCACAAATGCCAAACTGCGCATTTCGGGCGGGTTAACAGGCGACGACAAACGCTTTGTGAACAAGCAAATACGAAAACTCAAGCGCAAAGGATTCTATAATGATGTTGAATTTGTAGAAGATTTCAGGATAGAAGCGCTCGATAAATTTTTCAACGGCCTTTCTCTTCTATCCGTGCCGGTGCTTAAAGGCGAAGCATTTGGGCCCTACCTGTTGGAGTCGATGGCTTCGGGAATTCCCATTGTACAGCCTGCCCTGGGTGCATTTCCAGAAATGGTAATGAATTCAGGAGGTGGAGCAGTTTACGAACCGAATGAACCCCAAATACTGGCTGAAAAAATGGAGGAATTACTCTCGGCGCCCGATGAATTAAAAAACATGAGCCGCCATGGGCGAAAAGCTGTGGAAGAACGTTTCAGCAATAAAATTCTTACTGAAAAAATGGCCAAAGTTTACGAGGAAGTAATCGAACGCTTACAGGCTAAACAAAAATTGGCTTAACATTTAACATGCAAATTAAAAATATATGATTGAGCTGCAAAACATAACAAAAACCTATCAAACCGCAGAGAAAGGAAAAAAGCGTGATGTATTGAACGGAATTTCGCTCAATATTGAAAAAGGCAACGCTATTGCCATTGTCGGCCCGTCAGGCTCAGGCAAAAGTACGCTGCTCAATATTGCCGGAACCCTTGACACGCCTTCCGGTGGAAAGGTGATAATCGACGGCGAAGAAACCAGTCAGCTTAAAGACAAAGAGTTGGCCAGCATACGCAATCGAAAAACCGGTTTTGTTTTCCAAATGCATCATCTCCTACCCCAACTCACGCTCCTGGAAAATATTCTCGTGCCGGCTATTCCCCTGGGAAAACCACAAAAAGAAACTACGAAGCGGGCTTACGAATTATTAGAAAGCGTTGGTTTGGCCGATCATGCC
>CAYPSX010000136.1:0-11018 GCA_964413185.1 uncultured Bacteroidales bacterium | reverse complement strand
TGTGCGCATAGCAGCGTTCTGTAAACATTTTTTAACGCAGATAAAAATGAAAAGAACAATACTTGGCCCGTCAGATTATGCTTGACTTGACACTAACCTTCACTCAACTGTCTTCTTCGGAATTCAGCAACTGTAATAGCGGTAGCAACCGCTACGTTTAATGATTCCATTGCCACTTCTTCTTGTGGATAAGACGGTAGCTTTATTTTTTTCACTCCTGTTGCAAAAACTTTAGAAGATAAACCTTTTGACTCATTACCCATAACAATCAAACCACTTTGATGAAGATTGCTGCGATAAATGCTTTTGCCATCCAGATGGGTCGCATAAACACCAAAATTATTCCACGAGGTTGCATCTGTTATTAAATCATAAATGTTTAAATAATGGATTTTAATCCTGAAAATTGCTCCCATAGCAGCTTGTACAACCTTTGGATTGTAACACTCAACAGTACCTTCACTACAAAAAATATGTTCAATGCCGTACCAATCAGCTAGCCGGATAATAGTACCCATATTTCCCGGATCCTGCACGTTTTCCAGCACAAGACTTAGTTTTTGGTCAATATTTTCAGGCTGCTTTGTTCTGTCTGGTATTTTTGCAACAGCCAGAACTTTATTCGGGTTTTTAAGCGAACTAATTCTGCCCAGCTCTTTTTCGGTTATCTTTTCTAAACCTACAGGAGTTTCATCCAATTCATTTGTATCAGTAGCATAAATAGTTTCAACTTCAAAATCGGAAGCTAAAAGTTCATTTACCGATTTAATTCCTTCTGTCACAAAACGATTTTCTGCAATGCGGCATTTTTTCTGCTGTAGCGATTTAATGTATTTTATCGTATTTTTTTCCATTTCTTGAAATTAAAAACAAGTCGAATGTAAACAAAAAGATTGCGGCAAAATAAAATAAATAACGATATTTGAGTTATTTTGTGAACAAAAAAATTAAACACTTCTCTGTTCAGTCGCTGTAAAGGTTTATTTTTGCAATTTATGAATCAAAAGCACTTAAAATACATATTTCCGGATTCAGTAATGCGAAAAACCATAATTATTTTTATCGTATTACTCTCAGTTCAGTCATGCCGCATTAGCCGCCATATTCCCGAAAACGAATTCTTATTAAACAAAGTACATGTTGTAGTTGATGATAAGAGAATAGATGCTGACGACCTTGAGCCATACGTACAGCAGGAATCCAACAGACGCATACTGTATTTCATGAGGTTTCATTTATGGGTGTACAATATCTTTAAACCCAAAAATAAAGATAAAGGCTTGTTTAACTACATTGCAACAGTAGTTGGCGAAAAACCAGTGGTTTATGATCGATTCCTGGCCGGGAAAACAAAACGCCAGTTCGAGCAATACCTGAAAAATCGAGGCTACTACAACGCCCGGGTTAAAGATTCAATAGATAGAAACGGGAAAAAGCTCGATTTGTATTATCTGATAGAAACCAATGAACCCTATCTTATTGATACAATAAATTATCAGTTTGTTGATAAGTCCGTAAAAGAACTCATATTATCAGATACCACTTCAAGCTTTTTAAAGCCAAATGCAGTCTTTGATGTCAAAGCTTTCCAAAAAGAAAGGAATCGCATTACAAGACAAATGAAAGAAGCCGGATATTATTTTTTTCGTAAAGATTTTGTCTCATTTATAGTCGATAGCACTCTTATGCCCAACAAGGTAAATGTAGTTTGTAAAATTGATGAATTTGTTCGTAAAACAGAAGAAGGCCGAATAATCAGGGAAAAACACAGGAAATGCCGCATAAAAGATATAATACTTTATCCTGCGTTTGATCCCAAAAGAGCTATTTCTCATCGCAATACATATATAAGTACATTCGATACAATTCAATATGAAGAATATGAAGTAATATTTTCAGAAAAACTGCAAGTAAAACCCGAAGTAATTTTACAGGCAAATACAATAAAAGAAGGCGATATATATGATATTAGAGATGTTGAAGCCACAAAAAGATTTCTAAATTCACTCAGTTTTTTTAAACTCATTCATATACGGTTCGAACCAACGAAAGAAAGCAATGATTCCATAATCTGGCTCAATACCCATTATCAATTAACACCCTATACATTACAATCATTTACAATTGAATTGGAGGGTAGCAATACAGGTGTAAACTGGGAATCCGGAGTTAATTTGTCTTATCAAAACAGGAATGCATTCAGAGGTGCAGAACTTCTTGATGTTAAAGTAAAAGGTGCACTGGAAGCAACACGAGATGTAGTTGGAGAGGAAGTAACTAACAAAATTGCTTTCAATACTTATGAATATGGAACCGATTTACGTCTCGAAATCCCCAAGTTTTTGATGCCATTTACAGACAGGCAATCTTTTCGTAAAAACCGTCCGCAAACCTCAACAGAACTACAATACAACTTTCAACAGAGACCGGATTATACCCGTACAATAATGCGCGGAAGCTTTGGTTATTTCTGGAATAGTTCACGTAAAATCAGACACATCGTTACTCCTGTAGAACTCAACTCCGTTGGACTGCCAAGAGCCGATTCCTCATTTTTAGTTGAAATAGCCAATAATTCATACTTAAGAAACTCTTATGATGATTATTTCATTACCTCAGCAGGGTACAGAATGATTTTTAGCAACCAGAATTTACAAACCAACAAAAATTATTTCTACATAAAAACAAATACAGAATTCTCAGGTAACCTCCTCTATGGATTGCATTCATTATCAGAGCGCGATACCGTCAACGGAAGTTATCAGATATTCAACACCCGTTATTCTCAATATATAAAAGGAGATGTCGATATTCGCTTTTATAACGTTTTGAACAAAGAAAACAGAATTGTTTACAGGTTATTTCTTGGAGCAGGAGTCCCCTATGGAAACGCAAGCGGGTTGCCATTTATTAAGCAATATTTTGCTGGTGGGGCAAATGGAATACGAGCATGGCGAACCAGAGATCTTGGTCCTGGAACATACCGCGACTCTTCCATATACCCTAACCAAACCGCCGGGCTAAAACTAGAGATGAACGTTGAATACAGATATCATATCTTTTGGATGATAGAAGGAGCTGTTTTTGCCGATGCCGGAAATATTTGGGCTATCTCTGACGAAGACAACCGTGAAGGAGCCCAGTTTCATCTAAACCAGTTTTATAAACAACTGGCCGTAGGTGCCGGCTTAGGCCTTCGTTTCGATTTTTCGTTTTTCGTATTCAGGCTTGATGCTGGCTTGAAAATGTTAGATCCGGCAATTGAAGGACCAAATAAATGGGTGTTGAATAATCGCCGATGGGGTCGCGATGATTATCAATTGCATTTTGGTATAGGATACCCATTTTAATTATAAACCTATTGTATCAGAAGCGATAAATCTTAATTTTGTATTTTTAACTCAATAAATGCGGTTATGGAGAATCAGGAAAGAGATAGTTTTACAAGCAAATTTGGCGTAATTGCAGCAGCAGCCGGTTCAGCAGTCGGGCTTGGGAATATCTGGCGCTTTCCCTATGTAGCCGGTGAAAATGGAGGAGGAGCCTTTTTACTTATATACCTCGTTTTTATTTTAGCAATCGGTATACCTGTTATGCTCTCAGAGTTTACAATTGGGCGCAAAGCGCAAAGAAATGCCTTTGGTTCTTTTCGGAAACTCGCACCCGGTACACAATGGCCACTCGTAGGCCTGATGGGTATTGTCGCAGCATTTGTTATCCTGGCATTCTATTCCACAATTGCCGGCTGGACACTCGAATACATAATTAAAGCAGCTCAGGATGGTTTCCAGAATAAAAACACAAACGAATTATTTGAAAACTTCAGGTCAGGAACACTAAAACCCCTGTTATGGCAATTTCTTTTCATGGTACTCACAGCATGGATAGTATTTGCCGGAGTAAAAAAAGGAATTGAGCGATACACAAAAATACTTATGCCCATATTATTACTACTCATTATAGCTATGTGTATCCGCTCCGTTACACTCGAAGGAGCAGAAAAAGGCCTAAGCTTTTTGTTTAAACCCGATTTTTCAAAAATAAATTTTAACGTAGTACTTGAAGCCCTTGGGCAGGCAGCATTTTCATTAAGTATTGGAATGGGCGCCCTTATTACGTATGGTTCTTATATCCGGAAAGACAATAACCTGTCAACCACAGCAATGCAAGTAGCATCTGCCGATACTATAATCGCCATTTTAGCAGGAGTTATGATTTTTCCTGCCGTTTTTGCCTTGGGAATGGATCCGAAAGCAGGCCCGGGGCTGGTATTTGAAGTACTGCCACAATTATTCATGCAAATGCCATTGGGTTATTATTTCTCCGTACTTTTCTTTGTGTTGTTGGCAGTGGCAGCACTTACATCCACAGTATCGGTGCTTGAGGTAGTTGTGGCATATTTTTCCGAAGAACTCAATATGAATAGACGAAAAGCAACAATTATCAGCTCTATTGCTATTTGGTTAGTAGGTATTTTGGCCACCCTCTCGTTTGGCGATCTGAAAGAAGTGAAAATATTTGGGAAAACCTTTTTCGACAATATGGACTATCTTTCCGCCAATGTATTGTTGCCTCTGGGGGCACTCCTAATTGTAATATTCCTTGGCTGGGTACTTGGACGAAAACCAGTTCGAGAAGAAATATCAAATGAAGGCGCAGTCAAACCAAAATTGTTCAATATATTCTTTTTTATTGTAAAATATATAGCTCCTATTGCAATAGTGTTAGTTTTCCTGAACTCATTAGGATTGATTAAAATAATTCAGGGTTTTTTCACCTAAGACATGACCACGAGCATCTAAAACTTTATATTCAAAAGGCCTGATACAGAAAGGTAAGAAATCAAGTAACAATTAATACCATAAGCTCTTTTAGCGTAAGTCATACAAAAACAAGTTAATACAGCCGCAATGAACCATTTCTGGCAAAATATTACATCATTTACACAAAGAGAAAGAAGAGGTGCAATAGTTTTTGTACTCATACTCATTTGCATTACAGGGATAAACCAGGCCATACCACATGTATTTAAAAAAGAACCCTGGTATATTGTCAAAGATACTGCATGGGTAAACCAATGGAAACAATCCGTATTGAAGCAAGCTCGTCTGGATCTAAAAAAGTTTAATCCCAATAAAATATCTGAAAATGAACTTTTACAAATGGGAATACCAGCATCATTAGCCCGAAGTTGGGTTAAATATACCAGCGCCGGAGGCTATTTTGCCACAAAGCCCGACCTGCTTAAACTTTATGGTCTTCATGACACACTGTATGCCCAAATAGAACCTTATATTACTATCCCAAAGCGAGCAAAACACAAACCTTATTATCATCAGAAATACAAGCCGAAAAATGAAAAACAAAAACCATTAAAAAAATTCGACCCAAACACAAACACGAGAAACCAATTATTGCAATCAGGCCTAAAACCTAAAGTCGTTAAAACCATTATCAGCTACAGAAAAGCAGGAGGTCGATTCGAAAATAAAGAAGATTTACAAAAACTTTACACAATAGACTCAGTAGAATATAAAAGAATATCTGACTTTGTAGATTTACCGAAAAAAAGCACAGAACTGGTTAAAATCGATAGCATTGAGATAAATTCTGCAACAAAAACCGATTTTATACAAATCAACATAAAAAGCTTTATGGCAGGCAGAATAATTAAATACCGCGAGCTTCTTGGGGGCTTCTATACTTTTGCCCAACTTAAAGAAGTTTATAATATAGATAGTACAACAATCTTAGCACTAAAAAAATCCAGCTGGATCGATACGCTATTAATAAAACATATTAGTATCAACAGTGCAACAGAACAAGAGTTTGCTAAACACCCTTATATTAATAGACGTCAAGCCGGACAAATATACAAATACCAAAAATTTGTAGGACGAATATCCGAAAAAGATGAAATACGAGAACTGAAAATTATGAATTCAGATACTTATAAAAAACTTAAGCCTTATCTGGAAATATAATATTAGAAAGGCTTTCCCTCTATCACAACTATTTATTATAAGTCAGATTGAAAAAAAACGGTAACTACCTGAAAAAAAAGGAAAAAATTCTTTTTTTGAAAAAAATAATTATACCTTTGCAACCCAATTTATTAGGGTAAAATGTCTTAATTCATAGAATATGCCTACAATACAGCAGTTAGTAAGAAAAGGAAGAAAGAGAATCGAACAAAAGAGTAAAGCTCCTGCATTAGGTGCGAGCCCGCAAAAACGTGGGGTATGTACTCGTGTGTATACAACTACACCTAAAAAACCAAACTCGGCCATGCGCAAGGTAGCAAGAGTTCGATTAACCAACGGGAAAGAAGTAAATGCTTATATCCCGGGAGAAGGCCACAACCTTCAGGAGCACTCTATTGTGCTTATCAGGGGTGGCCGTGTAAAGGACCTGCCAGGTGTTCGCTATCATATCGTTAGGGGAGCACTTGACACTTCAGGAGTTGAAGGAAGATTACAGCGTCGTTCTAAGTATGGAACTAAAAGACCGAAAAAATAATAATTGATCGACCAATGAGAAAAAGTAAACCAAAACAACGGATTCTTACACCCGATCCACGATTCAACGATACCTTGGTTACCAGGTTCGTAAACGAATTAATGATGGACGGCAAGAAAAATCTTGCGTATAATATTTTTTATGATGCGCTGGAAATTGTCGGAAACAAAATGAAAGACACAGAAGAAACACCACTTGATATTTGGAAGAAAGCATTGCAAAATGTAACTCCAAAAGTTGAGGTGCGTAGTCGCAGGGTTGGTGGTGCAACGTTTCAAATCCCACAAGAAATCCGGGACAGCCGCAAAGTCGCTTTAAGTATGAAAGCTATGATTAAATACTCTCGTGCTAGAAACGGCAAAACAATGGCCGATAATCTTGCAGCCGAAACCATTGCAGCATACAACGAAGAAGGTGGCGCATTTAAGAAAAAAGAAGATACACACAGAATGGCCGACGCAAACAAGGCATTCTCACATTTTCGTTTCTAAGAATCTTTTTAGAGATCCTATAAATTACGATGGCAAAATTAGAATTTAATAGAAATATCGGTATCATGGCCCACATTGATGCCGGTAAAACAACAACGACAGAACGAATACTTTACTATACCGGTATTACACACCGTATTGGTGAAGTACACGATGGCGCTGCTACAATGGATTGGATGGAACAAGAGCAGGAAAGAGGTATCACCATTACCTCTGCAGCAACTACCTGCTTTTGGAAATACAACGACCAGGACTATAAAATCAATATTATTGATACGCCCGGACACGTTGATTTTACAGTCGAAGTAGAGCGCTCTTTACGTGTACTTGACGGTGCAATAGCCGTGTATTGTGCAGTTGGAGGGGTAGAGCCACAATCAGAAACAGTATGGCGTCAAGCCGATAGATACGGAGTTCCTCGCATTGCATTCGTCAATAAAATGGACCGCACAGGTGCCGACTTTTTTGGCGTAGTCAATCAAATGAAAGAAAAACTAAAAGCTAACGCAGTACCTATTGTATTACCAATCGGATCAGAAGAAACATTCCAGGGTATTGTAGATTTAATTGAGAATAGAGCTATTGTTTGGGTAGAAGATGAGGAACTTGGAACAAACTATAAATATATAGACGTTCCCGAAGAAATGGTAAATGAAGTTGAAGAATGGAGAACCAACCTTATCGAAGCAATTGCAGAAACAGACGATTCCTTACTTGAAAGATATTTTGAAGATCCAGAAGCAATCACAGATGATGAGCTAAAAGCAACAATTCGCCAAGCCACCGTTGATGGAGTTATTACTCCGGTAATGTGTGGGTCAGCCTTTAAAAACAAAGGCGTACAGCGTTTGTTAGATGCCATCGCTGCTTACCTGCCAAGCCCAATGGATATTGGCTACGTAAAAGGAATCGATCCAGACGATCCTGAAAAGGAAATGGAACGAAAATCTAATAATAGCGAACCATTATCAGCTTTAGCATTTAAAATAGCCACAGATCCTTACGTAGGTCGCTTGTGTTTCATGCGTGTATATTCTGGTGTTCTTAAAGCCGGAGACCAGGTGCTAAATGTTCGCACAGGCAAAAAAGAACGTATTTCACGCCTCTATCAAATGCATGCAAACAAGCAGAACCCTATTGATGAAGTTGGAGCAGGCGAAATTGTTGCCGGCGTTGGATTTAAAAACATTCGTACCGGAGATACACTCAGCGATACAAACCATCCAATTGCCCTGGAGCAAATGGAATTCCCCGAACCGGTAATTTCTGTTGCCATCGAACCCAAGACACAGGCCGATCTGGATAAACTTGATATGGCACTTGCGAAATTAGCAGAAGAAGACCCAACATTTCAAGTACGTACAGATGAAGATTCCGGCCAAACCATTATTAGTGGAATGGGCGAATTGCACCTCGAAATTATCATAGACAGGCTTAAGCGCGAATTTAAAATTGATGCAAACCAGGGCGAACCTCAGGTTAAATATAAAGAGGCAATTACGAAAACTGTCGAACACCGCGAAATATTTAAAAAGCAAACCGGTGGGCGAGGGAAATTTGCCGATATTCAGGTAGTTATTGAACCGGGAGATCCCGACAAACCAGGCTTGGAGTTTATCAATGAAATCAAAGGAGGAAATGTTCCCCGCGAATATATACCCTCAGTTGAAAAAGGTTTCAAAGAAGCAATGCAAAACGGACCACTGGCAGGTTTTACAGTAGATAGCCTGAAAGTTACACTCAAAGATGGATCTTTCCACGCTGTGGATTCAGATCAACTATCATTTGAAGTAGCTGCTAAAGCAGCATTTCGAAATGCAGGCCGAAAAGCCAAACCAATACTGATGGAGCCAATTATGGCTGCCGAAGTTGTTACCCCAGAGGAATACATGGGAGATATTATCAGTGACTTCAATAAGCGAAGAGGAAACGTAGAAGCCATGGAAGAAAAAGCAGGATCTCGAATAGTAAAAGCAAAAGTACCATTGGCAGAGAAATTCGGTTATGTAACCGTATTACGAACAATTTCCTCGGGAAGGGCTACCTCATCAATGGAGTTTTCCCATTATCAGGAAGTACCCCCGAATATCGCAACTGCAGTCCTGGAAAAAGTACAAGGAAGAACAGATCTATTATAAATAAAGGAGAATATGAGCCAGAAAATTCGAATCAAACTCAAGTCGTATGACCATAACCTGGTCGATAAATCGGCTGAGAAGATCGTAAAAACGGTAAAAACTACCGGAGCGGTGGTAAGTGGCCCTATTCCGCTTCCAACACGTAAGCGAATTTTTACCGTATTACGTTCAACATTTGTGAACAAAAAAGCACGCGAGCAATTTGAATTGTCTTCGTACAAGCGGTTGCTCGACATTTACAGCTCTACAGCAAAAACCATTGATGCTTTAATGAAACTTGAATTACCAAGTGGAGTTGAAGTAGAAATTAAAGTGTAATTAAATCAGATTATGGCTGGATTAATTGGAAAAAAAATTGGAATGACATCGATATTCAGTGCCGAGGGAAAAAATATTCCATGCACTGTAATCGAAGCTGGACCCTGTGTAGTAACACAGGTGAAAACCGTTGATAAAGACGGTTATGAAGCATTACAACTCGGGTTTGAAAGCAAGAAAGAAAAAAGTGCCAACAAACCGGAGCTTGGACATTTTAAAAAAGCCAAAACTACACCTAAACGTAGAATCGCTGAATTTACAACATTCAACGGTGACTTTAATTTAGGCGATGTAGTTAATGTTGAGCTTTTTAACGATGATACTTGGGTTGATGTAACCGGTATTTCGAAAGGAAAAGGTTTTCAGGGCGTTGTCAAACGTCATGGATTCGCAGGAGTGAATGATGCCACACACGGTCAGCACGACCGTAGCAGGGCTCCCGGTTCAATCGGAGCATCATCTGACCCTTCAAAAGTTTTCAAAGGTATGCGAATGGCAGGTCGCACCGGTGGTCAAAAAGTAAAGGTTTTGAGCCTCAGAGTAATTAAAATCATTCCCGAAAGCAACCTCCTGATCGTAAAAGGATCAGTACCAGGTGCAAAAGGATCATACTTAATTATTGAGAACTAATGGAAGTAGTAGTAAGAAATATCGAAGGAGAAGACACTGGTCGCAAAATAGAACTCAAAGATTCTATTTTTGGTATTGAACCAAACGATCATGCCATCTACCTTGATGTAAAAGGCCACATGGCAAACCGTCGTCAAGGTACGCACAAAGCTAAAGAAAGAGCAGAAATTGTCGGAAGTACAAAAAAACTTAAACGGCAAAAAGGAACAGGTACAGCACGTGCTGGTAGCATTAAATCGCCAATATTCCGCGGTGGAGGCCGCGCTTTTGGTCCAAGACCCAAAAGTTATAACCAAAAAGTTAATAAGAAAGTAAAACAATTGGCACGCAAATCCGCACTCAGCTACAAAGCAAAAGACGAGCAAATTATCATTATTGAGGATTTCAATATGGAAAAACCAAAATCAAAAGATTTTGCTAATATCCTCAGTAAACTGAAAATTAATGACAAAAAGTCTCTATTTGTTTTATCAGAAGCAAATAAAAACATATATTTGTCGGCGCGAAATTTGCCCCATACACAAGTTGTACTTGAAAATGGATTAATGACATACAATATTCTCAATAGTAATCAATTAGTGCTTACCGAGAATGTTGTAAAACGTATTGAAAAAGTTTTTGAAAAATAATTGTAGCAATGGAAATTTTGAAAAAGCCGATCATTACAGAGAAAATGACTCAAAAGTCAGAGGCCCTGAACCAATATGGTTTTATTGTAGATAAATTCGCTACAAAAGATCAAATTCGAGCAGCAGTTGAAGAACTATACGAAGTTAAAGTCAACGCTGTTAATACAATGCGCTATGGAGGTAGACAACAAATGAGATACACCAAAGCCGGAGTCATCTCTGGACGAAAACCAGCCTTTAAAAAGGCCATCGTCACATTACAAGACGGAGAAGCAATAGATTTTTACAGCAAT
>CAYPSX010000135.1:0-11020 GCA_964413185.1 uncultured Bacteroidales bacterium | reverse complement strand
TTTCCGTCAGTTTTTCAAAAATGCCCCGTAAAAAAGCTATTTACATAATATTAAGCTATATAGAATCTTTTACTTCTTCTGGTTTCAATTTATTTTCGCTGGCTGCGATAATGCTGGCAATGGCGGAATCGCCTGTAACATTAACCACAGTGCGGAACATATCCAGGGGCCTGTCCACAGCAAAAATGAGTGCAATACCGGCGCTGGGAATGCCAATAGATTCGAGCACAATGACTAACATTACAATACCGGCACTTGGCACTGCTGCCGATCCAATTGATGCCAGCGTTGCCGTAAGAATGATGGTGAGTTGCTGTCCAACCGTGAGGTCATAACCAAAAACAATGGCAATAAAAACCGCTGCCACCGCCTGATACAAACTTGTTCCGTCCATATTGATGGTAGCTCCCACGGGCAAAACAAAACTGCTCACTTCGCGGCTAACGCCCAGTTCATTTTCGCACTGCTTCATGGTTACCGGCAGTGTGGCTGCACTTGAACTTGTACTGAAAGCCAATAATTGTGCCGGCAAAATCCCCTTCAAAAATTGTAAATATTTGAGTTTTGTGAATGATGAAATGAAGACAGGATATACGCCAACTATTAAAAACAACAAACCAGCCACTACAACTATTGCGTATAAACCGAGACTTTGCAACAATGCAATGGAAGAAGCCGGATCATCTCCTGCCAGTTCTACCATAAGGCTTCCCATGAGGGCAAAAACACCGTACGGAGCGAACTTCATGATCATTTTCACCATCATAATGATAATTTCATTGACGCCCCCGACAAATTTATGAACGACTTCAACTTTTTTTCGTTCCAAAACAACCAGAGCAATACCAAATAATATGGCAAAAAAGATAACCTGTAACATATTCACGTTACTGGAGGCCGCACCTATAATATTATCTGGTACAATATCGACAAGAAATTGCAAAGGCCCGTCTTCGCTACTATGGGCAATTTCAATTTTTGATTCGGCATCATTACCATATATTAATTGAAATTCTGCTTTTTTGTCTTCAGGAAAATTAGATCCCGGCCTGATAAGGTTGACCATTCCCAGGCCAACAGTAATAGCAATTACCGTGGAAACGATATAAAGCATCAAAGTTTTTAAACCCATTCTGGAGAGTTTGGAAATATCCTGCAAACTGCCAATTCCCTGTACTAAAGAGAAAAAAATTAGTGGTACAGCAATAAGTTTCAACATTCGAATAAAAATAGTTCCCCAGGGTTTTATCCAATCAATGGTAAACTCTTTCCAGCCTGCCCATGACGCAAAGAAACCATACAATATTCCAATTGCCAGTCCGCCAAGAATTTTCCAGTGTAAAGCTATTTTTTTTCGTGCCATATCTTAATCTGGTTGTTGCGAATTTGCCCCAAATATAATCACATATTCATTATTGCTCATATTTTTTAAAGCATTTCCTGTTTATATATGCACATAGCTGTTCAAAAACGAACACAATCAACATCATCCCAAAAAAATATCATTACCTAAAGTGCTAATTTTGTGCAGCTTAAAAACACTGGCACATATTTAGCAAATAAAAAAGTGTAACACACGAATAAAAAGTTCGTCATAAAACCAAAAACCCACAAGAACCCGAATATTAACCTTTAAAACCATTAACCATGAAAAAAGTAATTAGAAACACAATCGGAGTTTTAGCAGCATTAAGTTTAAGTATTGCATTTGCATCAGCAAACACGCCTCCGGCAATTAAGAACAAAAACGACCTGGACAAGGCTATTTGTAAGGTGGTTAAATACACTGACGATGTTAAACTTGAAGCTGCATCCGGAACTGTTGAGGTAATCTTTAAGATTAACAAACAGGGAAATGTTGAGGTAAAAGCCTCAGAAGGTAATAAAACTCTTGAAAACCATGTATGCAGAAATTTAGAAAAGCTACAGGTTAAAAACCCTGATCTTTACGGAAGATATTTCAACAAAAAGTTCACTTTTAGGATTTATAATTAAAAGTTCTTTCCCTGATTTATCGCTGTTCCCTAATAGCCGGCTCTCCGCCGGCTTTTTTTTAATTGCCTGACCAACTCACTATCGGCACCCGTCATATCTAACTCTCCCAGTTTATCGACACTGCACCATTTTATTTGCTCATGTTCGCGGAGTATTATCGGGTTATCAATAAATTTACATTGAAAGGGATGTAACTCAATATAAAAATCTTCATATTCCATATCAACAGAAGAAAGTTTTTCCAAAATTTCGACCCGAATATTTAACTCTTCGAGCAATTCACGGAGCAAACAACCTTCGAGACCTTCACTCGGTTTAACCTTTCCGCCCGGAAATTCCCATTTCCCGGGATGTGATTGGTTCAACCCACGCTTTGCAACAAGAATTTTCTTTTCTTTATAAATTATCCCGCAGGTTACACTAATTTTATTCTTTTGCATACGTATTTCTATCTCAACTAATCGTATTTAGATTTATATCTCATCGACATCACGCTAATTAGCACTATTTTTGCAGAAAACCAAATCATGCATATTATTGGCGGACATACTTTAGATCAATGGCTGCCAACCTCAGTTAAAGAAGCGAAATTAAGAGGTTGGGATGATGTTGATGTGGTGCTTTTTAGCGGCGATGCATACGTGGATCATCCTGCGTTTGGCGCGGCTGTTATTGGACGGGTTATAGAACATGAAGGTCTGAAAGTTGCCATTGTTCCCCAACCCAACTGGAAAGATGATTTGCGTGATTTCAAAAAGTTTGGCCGTCCCAATATATTTTTTGCCGTGAGCTCGGGCAGTATGGACAGCATGGTAAATCATTACACCGCTGCACGCCGCAAAAGAAGCAACGATGCGTACACTCCGGGCGGAAAAACAGGTTTCAGACCGGATTATGCTGTTACTGTTTATACGAAAATTCTTAAAAAACTCTATCCTGATGTTCCTGTAATAATTGGTGGTGTAGAAAGTTCGTTACGCCGGTTTACGCACTACGATTACTGGTCAGATAAATTAAAAGCATCTGTTTTATGGGAAAGCGGCGCCGACCTCCTTATTTATGGCATGGGAGAAAAACCACTTCGAAATATTTGCAGGCTAATGACCAAAGGTGTGCCTATCAATAATTTATCCACAATTAATCAAGTTGGCACTGTACTCGATACCCATCAAATTCCTGAAAATAAAAAAGTTGAAGATATATGGTTGCACAGCCACGAAAGCTGCATCAACTCAAAAGAAAAATTTGCAGAAAACTTCCGTACAATAGAAACAGAAAGTAACAAAATAGACAGTGCCCGGCTGATGCAGCCCATCGCAGAAAAAACCATAGTTATTTCTCCTCCGGAGCCCCCAATTTCAGAGAAAGAGATGGATGCAATATGGGATTTGCCTTTTACACGGTTACCCCATCCGCGTTATCATAAAAAGGAACCCATTCCGGCCTATGAAATGATTCGTCATTCGGTGAATTCCCACCGCGGATGCTTTGGCGGATGCAGTTTTTGCACAATTAGCGCCCATCAGGGCAAACATGTCGTTAGCCGTTCGCCGAGAAATATAAAAAAAGAAATAAAACAGATTACAAATATGCCTGATTTTAAGGGGCATATATCTGACATTGGCGGCCCGTCTGCCAATATGTACCGAATGCAAGGAAAAGATTTAAGTGTATGTGAAAATTGCATCCGGCCATCGTGCATATTCCCGCAAACCTGTTCAAATCTAAATCTGGATCATCAACCACTTATAGATTTATACCAACAAGCGCAAAAAATTCCACATGTAAAAAAAATCACCATTGGCAGTGGCATTCGGTATGATATGTTGTTCGATAAACATGGTGAGCTAACAAAGCAGGGAGCGAGATATGGAAAACAAGTTATCAGGCATCATGTTAGTGGCCGACTTAAAGTAGCGCCGGAACACACGGAAAATAACGTTTTACAAATTATGCGAAAACCCGGCTTTCATCTTTTTCATAAATTCCAGAAGTTTTTTGAAAATGAAAACCAAAAAGCGGGCTTAAAACAGCAACTCATTCCCTATTTTATATCAAGCCACCCGGGGTGCACCTGGGAAGATATGGCGAACCTAACAATAGAAGCTCAACAAAATAAAATTTTTCTGGAACCGGTTCAGGACTTCACTCCTACTCCAATGACATTAGCAACCGTAATGTTTTACACCGGCCTCGATCCCTACACAATGAAACCTGTGCCTGTTGCCCGAACCGACAAGGATAAAAAACTACAGCGCAGCTTTTTCTTTTGGCACAAACCTGCCGAACGAAAAAAGATTACTGCTTTTCTCCAAAAACAAAAACGGAGAGATTTACTAAAACGATTGGGAAGAGGGAATAAAGCATAAAAGGGTATTTTGCATTGACTATATATTTCAGCAACAATAATTCTGCTTTTGTACATTTTTATAGTATTCGTCGTTAGAAAACTTTCTCTACAGACTTTACCGAAAATATTAATCGATAAACCCATAAAGAAAAAGGGTGGTCCGAAGACCACCCCCAAAAACAAGTCATGAAAACAGCTTATATTACCCCTCGCAATTTGTAAATGAAGTAGAACCTTCATTAAATTGCGATATTAAGAATGCAACTAATGTGCCATAAATAAATTTTTTTCTTTTTTTTTCGATCAATCCTCAATTTTTTAAACGAAAAAAGGGTGGTCAAGAGACCACCCCCAAAAACAAGTCATGAAAACAGCTTTTATTACCCCTCGCAATTATTAAAAATTGCATTAAAAAAAATGCAATTTATATGCCAAAACATTACTTTATTGAGATTTTTTCTTACAAAAATGATAGGTGTTTTTAATATTATAAGGGGTGATAATGAATACTTAATATAATATTGTGTAACCAGGGTAAAAAAGAAAAAGGGTGGTCAAGCGACCACCCCCAAAAACAAGTCATGAAAACAGCTTATATTACCCCTCGCAATTGATCATTAAAGAAATTCTTTAATGATGTTGCAGTTCAAAAGTATATAAGATAGATGTCAAAAACAAATAATTTCCAAATTTTTTTAAAAACAACTGAAAAAAAATCGGTTGCTAATAATTTAAAAGCCTGCATATAAGCACATTAAGCTAATATAAAATTTTACAACTTTTTTTAAAACCGGCTTTCAACCACAGCCCAATCCAGCACATTAAAGAAATTTTCGATGTATTTGGGTCGTGCATTTTGGGTATCGAGGTAATAGGCGTGCTCCCACACATCCATTGTAAGAATTGGTTTATAACCATCGCGCAATGGATTTTCGGCATTTTGTCCTTGTAAAATATCCAGTTTCCCATCTCCATTTTTTACAAGCCATACCCAACCGGAGCCAAATAATGTAGCGCCAGCGTTTGCAAAATCTTCTTTGAACTGTTCTAAACTTCCATAAACATCATCAATGGCTTGGGCTAGTTTTCCTTTGGGTGCTTTTTGCGGATTTGGACTCAACGCTTCAAAATAAAAAGTATGGTTCCAAACCTGCGCACCATTATTAAATATGCCTCCATCGGCTTTTCTAATAATGTCTTCGAGTGAAGCATTGGCAAATTCGGTTCCTTCAACCATTTTATTTACTTTTTCGACATAAGTTTTATGGTGTTTTCCATAGTGAAACTCAAGCGTTTTTTCACTGATATGAGGTTCCAGTGCATTTTTTTCGTACGGTAATTTTGGTAATTCAAATGACATAACTTTCTTTTTTTATGATTTATATTTAGTGAACCTTTATATGAAAATACAAAAAGGCAGCCATCTTGTTTAATGGCTGCCTCAATTAAGAATCATTCCAAATAACACTGTTGTTGTGTAGGAAAGTTAATATTGGTTGTAAAAACGCTCGTATGTTTAGAAAGAAACTGGAATGAACCTATGCGCTATAAAATTCATTTACTTTATCCCAATTAATCACATTAAAAAATGCATCGATATATTCAGGGCGACGGTTTTGATATTTCAAATAATATGCATGTTCCCAAACATCTAATCCTAAAATTGGCGTTCCTTTAAAGTCTGAAATATCCATTAACGGATTATCCTGGTTGGGCGTACTTCCAATTTTTAGTTTGCCATTGTCTTTTACCAGCCAGGCCCATCCGGAACCAAAACGCCCTGCAGCCGCAGTGGCAAATTCATCTTTAAATTTTTCATACGAACCAAACGTTTCATTTATAGCTTTTCCAATTTCGCCACCGGGCTCTCCTCCTCCTTTTGGTGACATTATTTCCCAAAAGAGGCTGTGATTATAATATCCACCGCCATTGTTGCGAACACCGGTTGAATATTTGGATACTTGAGCAAGAATCTCCTCTATTGACTTTTCACTAACACCCTCTTTATCAAGTGCTGCATTTAGTTTTTTGGTATATCCGCCATGATGTTTATCATGGTGAATTTCCATTGTTTTAGCATCAATATAAGGTTCTAAAGCGTCAAAATCGTATGGTAAATCGGGAAGTTGAAAACTCATAATTATTAAATTTTTGTTGTTTATAAATTAGATTTATGAGGATAACGATGAGATGACAAAATTGTTTAAGATTTTAATATATTTTTATCTGTTTAATATATGGATAAATTTTTTTATTGTAAGGAAACTAAGAATTAATTATCTTGGACAAAAAAATATGTACCGTAACTTTCATCATTTCACAACGAAAACGCTGGACAAAGAATATGTATCGGCCAAAGGCACTATGTATAAAAAAACGGTAGTTGTATCTTTTTTCGATGCAGAAAACCACCTAATGACTACGGAAGATTATGGAGAAGCCAATATAGATTCTGTTTATGCTGAAATTGAGAAAGAAAAAAAAATAACACTGGATGAAGCATATATAAAAAATTTCAGCATTACAGCATGGCGACGGCTTAATATTCTTGACAAAAAAGACATTATTGATTTAAAAAGCATTCAGGCCAATCATGCCTTTTTTGATGTTTACAGTTGTATAGATTTTTCGTACATTCAAATACAAGACGGGCACGTCAACTTCAAAGAAAGTATTTTTTATGGTGGGGAGATTGACATGCAACATAGCCGGTTTTATAACACAGAAATAGATTTATCGTATACAGCCCTTCGTAAGGGCGGCCTAAATTTCGACTCCATTCACATGGAAAAAGGCAAGTTGAATTTCAAAAATGCGATTTTGTGCAATGGAGAAAAAAACTTTCAATATGCCCATTTCAATGAAACACCTGTCGATTTTACAAATTGCGAGTTCAAAGACGGGGATATTAATATGGTAGATGCTCATTTTTCCGGAGGATTAAGCTTCAAGGTTTCGAGAGTAGGAAAAGGAAAGATTGGTTTTCAGTTTGCACGGTTTAGTAACAAAGATGTGTCGTTTGACAGAGCTTCATTTGGTGATGGTGATATGGATTTCCGCACAACAGAGTTCACGGGCATCAAAGCCAATTTCAATCGATGTTCAGCCGGCAATGGGTCGTGGGATTTCACCGGCACAGAAGTTTCCGATGGCAAAATGACATTCAAAAAATCGGAGCTTGGCAGTGGCCGGCTCAATTTTACTGAGGCCATATTCAAAAACACGGATTTGAATTTTTCCCGGGCTGAAACCCAGGAAGCATTAATGGATTTTGAAAAAGCACAATTGTCTAACATCGACCTGAGCTATTGTTTTTTCAATCGTTACCTCAACTTCAGGTTCAATAGCGCAGAACAAATCAACCTCGCAAATGCTGTGGTGCGCGATATTTTAGATATGCACGTTCCCAAAAACGGTAAGCCTGCTCCCATAATCTACTTTACAGACATGAGCCTGCCCGGACTTCTCTATATTGACTGGGGGAAAAACAAAATTGAACAGGCTATTTATAACCAGGGTGATAAAACTACACACCATGAAAAATCTACCCAGTTTTTGATGCTAAAAGAAAACTTTAACAGAAACGGGCAATATGAAGATGAAGACCGTGCCTATGTTGAATACCGACGGTGCATAGCCCGTTCCAGACGTTATGATGGGGAGAAAAATATTTGGAATAAAATATCTGACACAACAATTTATTCGCTCGACAGACTTCTTCTTGATCACACCGGACTCTATGGAACAAGCCCTTTGCGTGTTTTCCTGACCATGATCTCATTTTATATAATTTTCAGCCTTAGCTATCTGCTCATTATTTTCACAGGTGCAGGCGATATTGTTGTAAGTGTTGGCGAACAATTTAACCTGCCTTTTTGGTCAAAAGGATTTTACCATAGCGCTATAACCATGCTAACTATTGGGTACGGCGACCACTTCCCAACGGGCCTGGCCAGAGGCATAAGTGCCATTCAGGGCTTTGTAGGCATGCTGTTGCTAAGTTATTTTACAGTTTCGCTTGTTCATAAAATTTTAAGGTAACTCATCATTTATTTTTCTTTTTTGATGAAATAGCTTATATTGATAAAATCAAAAGAATCAGGAATGCCCTATTTATCTGTAAAAAATATCAGGTTGTTTTACAACGAAAGAGGAAAAGGCCGCCCACTTGTTATGCTGCACGGCAATGGTGGGTCATCAAAAATGTTTAAGACTGAAATAAGGCATTACAGCAAGCATTTCAGGGTATTGGCATTTGATTTACCGGGTCATGGCAGAAGCGACCGCATTCCCGACTTCGAGGGTGATTTTTGGCAACATAGTGCTTTTTTAATAAAAAAAGTTCTTACAGAGCTGGACATTTCCGACATCAACATACTGGGAACCAGTGGAGGTGCTATTGTTGGTTTCCACTTAGCCATGGATCGTGATTTGAATGCACAAACACTCATTGCCGATAGTTTCGAAGGTTTGGCACTCCCGCCTGAGAGAGCCAGGGCTATTGTGGAGCAACGTAACCGCACAATAAAAAGTAATTTCTTCAGAATGTTTTTTCAGTACCTACACGGCAAAGACTGGCAGCAAGTATTGGAAAACGATTCAACCAACCTGTTTCATTTTGCAGAACACAAAACAGTATGGTTTGACTCACTGGAAAATGCAACTTGCAAAATTTTACTCACCGCACTGGAAGACGACAATATGATTCCACGAGCCGCCGATAAAGTAAAATTGGTACACGACATGCTGCCTAACAGCTCGCTGCGACTTTTCAGCAAAGGAAAACACCCGGCCATGCTGAGCAATAAAAAGAAATACAGGAAATTGGTTTGTGAGTTTTGCGGCAGCTAATGGGTAATTAAATAGAACAGGATTCCTATATCTTTATCAATTTTTATGTACCCGGAGATAAAGCATTCTGTTTGTCGTCTACCCTAGATCAATGCAAAATTTATTTCTCAACTTAATTGCATTGAATTTGTTTCTACCATTAAACAAAAATACTCAACTATGGAATTCGACATAAACAACATACCCGAACAAAACGAACGCATTGCCATTGTAACCGGTGCCAATGTGGGACTGGGATACGAAACCACTTTGCAACTGGCAAAAAAGGGCATGAAAGTAATTATGGCATGCCGCAATATCGAAAAGGCAGAACACGCCAAAGAGCAAATTGTAAAAGCTTACCAGCCGGCCAACCTCGAAATTATGGAGCTTGATCTGAACTCATTACAGTCTGTACGCAATTTTGCAACAAATTTCAAGTCGCAGTACAACCAACTCGACCTGCTGATTAACAACGCCGGAGTAATGATTCCGCCGTTTTCAAAGACAAAAGACGGGTTTGAGTTACAAATGGGTGTAAATTATTTTGCACATTTTCTGCTTACCAATCTACTTTTCTCACTGCTCGACAAAACCGAAGGCTCGCGCATTGTATCATTAAGCAGCATTGCACATGAAAAAGGAAAAATAAACTTCGACAACCTACATGCTGAAAAAGGTTATTCAAAGATGAAAGCCTACCAGCAAAGTAAGCTGGCCTGCTTAATGTTTGCTTATGAGCTTGAACGCCGCATAGAAAAAGCAGGAAGCAATGTTATTTCGGTTGCCGCCCACCCGGGCGTTTCCAACACTAATTTGGGGCGCCATATTCCTAAGTTTGCATACAAAGTTTTTTGGCCGGTTTTTAAATTTTTCACACACTCACCAGACCGCGCAGCACTTCCAACGCTTATGGCAGCGCTTCACCCTGATGCAAAAGGCGGCGATTATTTTGGCCCGACAGGTTTCCGTGGTATGAAAGGCGACCCGGACAAGGTGGAACCAAAACCCCATGCGCATGATGAAGAAGTGGCTCAAAAACTTTGGGAAGTTACAGAAGAATTAACCGGAGAAAAGTTTACTTTAACGGCGAGTAAGCAAAATACAGAATAGATTTCCATGAAACATAAGTACCTCCTATTTATTGGCATAATTTTACTTGCGGCAGGAATAATGATGCGTGCCGGAGATATTTACAAAGGGCCGGCCCTCATACTTATAATTTCGGGAGCTGTAGCCAAAATAAGTTATATAATTACAAAAATTCGAATTGGCGTTTACAAGCCCGGTGGTGAATTAATCGTGCTTGGTGTTGGTTTGTTGCTCTTCTTTAGTGGTTTACATCTGCGAAATATAGACCATTCATTCAATTATTTTTACCTGATGTTTCCCGGCTTAACTCTAAAAATTATTTTTGTTGCCATGTTTTTCAGAAAAATCAACCAGAAACACATGTAAAATATTAATCGCCTGCAAAGTAAAGCTTATCAATCTTATCGGGAACCATGTGAACGCTTCCTAAATCGACCCAGCCGGTAAGACCAAAGTCGGTTTTTATCAGGTATTTTGCTGTTCCTTTTTCGTTTAGCAAAACCTCTATGCTGTAGTTTGCCGGCAAATAAGCAGTTTTCTTTTTAAATTCCCGACTGGCAAAAAGGTTTATCGGCTTTAATGTTTTGGTTTTCAAACCTACATAGTAAAATGGTTGTTCGGTTTCTATAAGTTCATCATTTACCACTTTATATTTCCGTCGCATGTTAAAAGCATTGTTGGTGTGACCCGAAACATAAATATTTCCATTACCCGGAATATATGCTTTTAATGCCATAACTCTAAAAACAGGCA
>CAYPSX010000134.1:0-11111 GCA_964413185.1 uncultured Bacteroidales bacterium | reverse complement strand
ATACTTCGCAAGCCTTGAACTCGAACATTATGAACCAGACACTGACTTTATTGACAGATTAAACGAATGAAGATGAACGAAATCATACTACTTGTAATAATCGGGCTAATGGCCGGTTTTGTCGGCGGAATGATGGGCGTTGGCGGAGGCGTTGTGGTTATTCCGGCTTTGGTTTTTATTATGGGATTTTCGCAGCACGAAGCACAGGGAACCGCACTGGCATTTATGCTGCCGCCCATTGGCTTGCTTGCTGCCTGGAATTATTACAAAGCCGGTTATATCAATGTGAAATATGCACTTTTTCTGGCCGTAGCCTTTGTAATAGGCGCGTATTTAGGAAGTATGATTTCTGTGCAGGTGCCCGATAAAATTCTGAAAAAAATTTTTGGCATCATGCTGCTTTATGTATCTTACCGAATGATTTTCAAATCGTAAACCATGGACATTCATCAACAAATATCATCCAACTTGTCGCAAATTCGTGCTTATTATGAGCACCTGCATGCGCATCCGGAACTTTCGTTTCGAGAAACAGAAACCGCCAAATATATTGAAAAACAACTACGGAAGATGGGGCTGGAAGTACATCGCATGAAACAAAATGCGGTAATGGCGTATCTGAAAGGAAACGGAACCGGCAAAACCATTGGCGTGCGGGCTGATATTGATGCACTGCCTTTGCAGGAAAACACGAAAGTGCGTTTTCAATCGAAAAAACCCGGGGTAATGCATGCCTGTGGGCACGACCTCCATTCAGCAGCAGCCCTCGGCGCCGCACTTACGCTTAGTGCAAATAAAAGCGAATTGCCGAACAATGTTTTGTTCATTTTTCAGCATGCCGAAGAAAAAATTCCCGGCGGCGCTCAAGATGTTATACAATCAGACTTTTTTCGCGAACACTGGCCCGATATAATGCTGGCACAACATGTTTTTCCTGATTTAAAAGCCGGTGAAGCCGGATTTCACCCAGGCGCTTACATGGCTTCGGGCGATGAAATCGATATTCACATAACCGGCCCCGGCGGCCACGCAGCCATGCCGCACAAAACCGTGGACACCATTACAACCGCTGCCCATGTTTTGGTTGCCTTGCAGCAGGTAAAATCCCGGTTTATACCTTCGGAAATCCCGTCGGTTTTGAGTTTTGGCAACATCATTTCCAACAGCGTAATGAACATCATTCCCAAAGAAGTTGTGCTCGAAGGTACTTTTCGTATTATGAATGAGGAATGGAGAGCAAAAGCGCTGAAAAAGATTGAAAAAATTGCACAAAAAACAGCCGCCACAATGGGCGCCGGTTGCAACGTTGTGGTACGAAACGGTTATCCATCAATCCAAAATAATGAGGAACATACAGCAACAGTACGCCAAATTGCAGAAAAACTGTTGGGTAAAGAAAAAGTTCATCACATTCCGGTACGCATGACTACAGATGATTTTGGTTATTATGCACGTGAAATTCCTTCGGTATATTTCCGGATTGGTGTTGCAAACGAAAACAACCAATGCGCAGGACTCCACACAGCCGACTTCCTCCCGGCTGACGGCAGTCTGGAAACAGCAACAAAATTGATGACAGAAACGCTGCTAAAATTCGTCTAAAAAAAATTTGCACCTTCACATGTCCAAAACAAAACCGAAACTCAAGTCTTTCTATAAAACCGGCGTACTCGAAGCCGGTTGCGATGAAGCCGGACGCGGCTGCCTGGCCGGGCCGGTTTGCGCAGCAGCCGTTATACTTCCGCCTGATTTTACGCATCCGGTACTGACAGACTCAAAGCAACTCAGCGACAAAGTGCGCAGGGAGCTACGAAGATTTATACAAGAAAACGCAATAGCCTGGGGTGTTGCCATGGTTGACCATACAGAAATTGACAAAATCAACATTTTTCATGCTTCCATACTGGCCATGCACCGGGCGTTGGAAAAACTGGAGCGCAAACCTGAGCACATATTGGTCGACGGCAAATTTTTCAAGCCTTTTCAGGATATTCCGCACCAAACCATCATCAAAGGCGACAGTTTATATTTATCCATTGCCGCTGCCTCCATTATAGCCAAAACCACCCGCGACGATTACATGATAGCCCAACACGAACATTTCCCGCATTATCATTGGAACACCAACAAAGGTTATGCAACTGCGACACATCGCGAAGCCATCAAAACAAATGGAATGTGTGAACTTCACCGTAAATCGTTCAGGTTAAAAGATGATCAGAAAGAGATTCCTTTTCCGGAAGAGTGAAGTGGATCAATTCTCCGAAAAAGTTTCCAGCAAACTGTCGATGAAAGCTTCGCCTGTGATTGTTTGCCGGGGCGGACTTCCATACGACCGCAACAGCCGTGGCACAAGGTCGTCAGAACGCGCATAGCTGACGGAAGCTAAATAAACCGTGAAGCTTCGTTCGGAAAAAAGGTCAAATGTATAAACTATAGTGTTTTTATTATTTCGAAACACCTCGCTTAACGATACATTAGACATACATTGGGTTGGATACAGGCCGGTATGCGGTTCCATGGGCAATTGTGTGAGTTCTTTCTGTTTTTCGTTGCTGTTGTTCAATAAAAAGAAAGAAGCCATTTGATTTCTGTTGAAATCTACCGAAGTTTGAATAGCTTTATGAAGATCGTAGAAAGTATGCGTGTGAAACATCTCAATTTCGCGCAGAAACTGATCTTTTTCACTTGACAATATGATGAACCTGAATATTTTCTTCATAGTTTCGTTGTTTCAGGTTTATTGTTCCATTAATTACCCACTTCAGACAAAAACTTCATCGTATCCACATTATCAGCATAATCGTTCAATTCAGGCTGTTGAGCTTCTCCGAAAGTTAGGGAATTCTGTTGATTAAAACCAACAGTACATTGAATTTTTTTCTCATCAAGTTCCACTTTTTTCTGTACCGATTGTATATCCTGATAAACTTCATAGTTCACAATGGATACCGGACTGTGAAGCGAATCACTTTCTGTTAACAACACGGGACCGGCTTCAATAAACGGAATATCCTGGGTTTGTAAGCGGGCTTTATGGTATGTAAGAGTATTGGCATAAAAACGGTTATTCAATATCCAGCTATATTTTTCCAGTGCTTCGGTGAGCGGCTTCAACATTTTTTTATCGGGAATAAACAATTTGGAAATATTCCTGCACCCTAAACCGTAATAGGAACAAATATCGGCTGCCAGATCTTCCAGCTGCCGCTTTTTTTCATTACCCGTGAGCACCCCGACACTACTGCGATTTTGCCGAATAATTCGCGGCTTGTTTTTAAAGTAAAAATCGAAATACCGGGCCGTATTAGTGCTTCCAGTGGCAATAATAGCATCAATATTTTCAGGAATTTCAGCTATAAAAAACACCTTTTCTTTAAATGCGGGGTTTATTTCCATCAGTTCATCCGCAATAGCAGGGAGAAGCGATTTATCTTTAGAGGATAATTTTACATAAATAGTATGGCCGCAAATCAATGTGCTTAAAAAATCGTGAAAACCCACAAGAGGTATATTTCCGGCCATTATTACACCTATATTGGAGTTTTTATCAGGAAAAACATAGCGGTTTGTCCATTTTTCCAGATCTTCTTTATTTAACCAGGTTGCAATATTTTCGATGGCCAGCATTTGAAAAGGTACGGTAAACCAGGGATTAGTAAGAGCAGATTGGCTAACTGCTTTTTTTAGGCGGGGCATTTTATCTTTTTTCTCCAGGAATGCACTTAATCGTTGTCCCAACTCCGAAAATGCATTGATTCGTTCATTAAGCTCCATAACTTTTTAGTGTAAAAATACATCCATTATTAATTGGGCGCAACCCGTAAATTTACTTGTATAAATGTCTAAAAAGGGTCTTGTTTGCTCAAAAATAAAAATGGCAGATTATGACGGGATAAACGCACCAACAAAACTCATGCAAATTGAAACCGAATAATTTATAAGAAAAACAGTCTCTTTTCGCCTCGAACTCACTTTAATTCAACCTTTTATCAATCAGATACTCATTTCGATCTGATGAGCTTCGCGAGACTAATTCGCCAATAAAGCCGGTGAGGAAGAGTTGAGTCCCCAAAACCATGGCAACAAGAGCAATATAAAAATAGGGTGTGTCGGTTAGCAGCCGGGCTGGAACACCATTAACAACGCAATATATTTTGTGCGCTCCGAGCCACACTACTGCAACAAACCCAACAAAAAACATCAGGGTTCCCAGGGAACCAAAAAGGTGCATGGGCTTTTTGCCAAAACGTGTCATGAAAATAATGGACATGAGATCTAAAAAACCGTTGATAAAACGCTCCAGCCCAAACTTGGTTACACCGTATTTGCGAGCACGGTGCTGCACCACTTTTTCGCCAATCTTTTCAAAACCGGCCTGGCGGGCCAAAACAGGAATGTAGCGATGCATTTCGCCATATACCTCAATGCTTTTTACAACATCTTTCTTATAAGCTTTTAGTCCGCAATTAAAATCGTGCAGTTTTATTTTTGTGGCTTTTCGGGCTGTCCAGTTAAAAAATTTGCTTGGAATGGTTTTGGAGATGGGGTCGAACCGTTTCTTTTTCCAGCCTGAAACGATATCGTAATCTTCATCTTTTATCATTTTGTAAAGTCCGGGGATTTCGTCCGGGCTATCTTGCAAATCAGCATCCATAGTTACAACAACCTCTCCCTGTGCGGCTTCAAAACCATTGTGGAGAGCTGCTGATTTACCATAATTTCGTTTGAATTTAATTCCCCGTATAGAACCATAAGTCTCAGCCAGCTTTTCAATTTCGTTCCACGAATTATCTTTGCTACCGTCATCAATTAAAATAATTTCGTACGTAAGATTATGATCGTACATAACTTTATTGATCCAATCGACAAGTTCGGGAAGGCTTTCCTCCTCGTTAAATAATGGTACAACTACTGAAATGTTCATAATTGATGATTAATATAGGGTGCTAAAATTATTCTTTTTCGTCGATCTCAGACATTGACTGACTGAATTCATCTGTTCCTTTGGTACCTTTTTTCAGGAAGGCAGCAGAAATTAAAGACACAATTACACCAAATAAAATGTTGCCAAACAAACTGGCAAAAGCCATAACACCCGGCGATATCATATTTTTCCAAATTTCTGTCATTTGCGAAGCTTGTTCCTCTGTCATTCCTGAATTTAAAAAAGCATTTTGCTGCAATATGAGAAACTGATTAACGGATTCCGGTGAAATGAATGAGTAGTATATATACAGAAAAAAGCTTCCGATAATTCCGGCAAAAACTGAAATAAAAAAACCAACCTTAAATGCTTCGCCGTAAGAAAAGTAATCTTTGGTAAATTCTGCCCTGTACTTTCTTGTAAACAAAATAATGGCTGCTATTAATAGAATTGAATTGATATTGCCGGAAATATCATTAGCGGTATGTAAGCTGCCATTAATGGCATGTGTAAGCATATATGATAATATGTACCCGGCTCCCAGTATGGCTCCGTTTTTTGCTGTATAGTTTGTAAGTGTATCTTGGCTCATATTCAGTTATTTATGTTTTTTTTAGAAAATTACAGTGGCAAAGATACAAGATTTTAGTAGAAATTAAACGGATAGAGTTTGCAATATAAAAGTAAATTTCTACTTTTGCAGTCCGGGGCAAGTCTCATACGACCAGCTCCCGCTGAACTCCCCCAGGTCCGGAAGGAAGCAAGGGTAGGCGGTTGAGCGGTGCGATGTGAGTAGCTTGCCCCTCTTTTATTTCCTTTCCTTTGTTAATCAGCCTGCTACAACTTGATACATCGCTTCGTAAAGTAGTGGATTTATGATTCTTCTGGACTAAACCGCCCAAGACGATAAATAAAAGCCTTGTATTTTATAAGAATAGATTGAGATCACATGTTCAGTTCAATTTACCCTGGCCCATTTGAAAGAAAACAGCAACATCATTCTTTGGGAGTCATTACATGCACAAAACCCGTAAGTTTTTCGGCATTTGCATTGTCAACAGGTTCAATTACATAAAAATATACGCCTGAAGAAACCAGCTGGCCGCTGCGTAGCCGTCCATCCCAAACCACACTTGTTGAAGGCTTTTCAGATTCAAAAACAACATTGCCCCAACGACTGAAAACTTTCATTGAAAACTTTACATTGCCGCTCGTTTTTGCTGTAAAAAAGTCGTTTCGCCCATCGTTATTGGGGGTAATAATATTGGGCGCTGAAAAAGTTGTATGTATAGTGTCGGTAATTTGAACAGAATCGTAGCACCCGGCACTATTTTCAACCACGAGTGATATATCAAAAATACTGTCTGTGGCTATTTCGTCTGCGTAACTATGTCGTTTGGAGGAGCGATAAATTTCCCCGGTACTTACTGAATTTACAGTATCGTACATAATTGTTCCATCATCAAAATCCCATTTAAACGTGATGGGATAAACATAAGGTTGAAACAGGGAGTCACTTAGCACGTTAATAATGGAAGCATTCAGCGGATCGCTTGTTACTGTAAAGTTGGCACTAACGTCTGAAACAGTGAGCACGACCCATCCTGTATCAAGCCCGGAAATTGCTGTAATGGTATCTATAACGGGCACGAGGCATTTTATTTCCAATGTTGAAGTGTTTGTTACACTGCCAATTATCTCGAAATGGTCGACATTTATTTCCCAATTACTGTTCAGATCATCGGGATGGTTAATTCGAATAGTTTCATCAACACAGGGGGCTGTACGGTTGTTTTCTACTTCAACAATAAAATCCTGACTAAATCCGATAACGGAAGCCAACAACATGAGTATGGTAATGATTGATTTTAGCATGACTACTGAACGTATTTTTTTCATTTACATACAAACATAATCATTTTTAGCCAAATATGACATACTAAATTTTTTCCGTTAACTTTTCCACAAACCGATATTGCGAAAAAAATTCTTTGGCTACAACCCTGATTATGGTGTATGATGGAATGGCCAATACCATACCACCAATTCCTGCCAGTGTTCCGGCAGCTAAAATTACCAGAAAAATTTCCAGCGGATGGGCTTTCACACTATTTGAGAAAATCAATGGTTGAACTACAAAGTTATCGAGCAACTGCACAATAAGGAAAGCAACGGTCATGTACCCGAGCATGGGCAGCAGTTCATTGTAAAAATCCATGTGCAAATGAGTAACAACTCCGATTGTTAACCCAAAAAGAATACCGAGAATGGGCCCGATATATGGAATTACATTGATAAGTCCGGCAAAAAGTGCTATGAGCAACACATGATTAATATCTATCCCGACAATAGATAAACCAATGGTTACACCGGTAAAAATGATACTTATTTGTATGGTAAGTCCGATAAAATAACGCGAAAGTAACTTTTTTATAGATAACATTGCATGCAAAGCTCCTGAATCCCAGCGAGTTGGAACGGCAAGCAGAATTAACCGGGTAAGCATATTTTTTTCGCGCAAAAAGAAAAAAGTAATGAACGAAATAGAAAACAACGCGATAAAAATATTGCCCAAGACACCCGTTATTGATGAAAACACATTGGTTACATTGGAAATGCTCAATATTGACTTAAGGCGTTCTACTGCAACTTGCTTAAGGGGCTTTGTGTTTTCACCGGCAGTGTATCGGTTATAAACATCCTCTACTTTTTCGAGTGGTTCCTGAATATTTTCAACAACTTGATTTACATTAACCGATGAAAGAGCCTTTCCCTCATTGATAACAAGCGGAATAAAAACAATAAAAAACGTTATCATCACTGCCCAGATTGTAAGTAATGTAATTGCAGCGGCCAGCGATGACGGCAGCCTCTTTTTTCGTATCCGGATACGCTCCAAACGGTTTACCATTGGCCGGCCAATAAGCGCCAACACGGCAGAAATGATGATGTACAAAACAATAGTGCTCAGATACCAGGCCAACACTAAAAACAGCGCAATGCCCAATGCAATCAAAATATATTGAAATGTCTTCATTTTTTCGATTTATCAGACAAATATAATAAACAATGAATTGGATAATGGTCTGAATAAGGAACTTTATCTCTTTTAAAGTTGCTTGACTGTATATCTCGATCGTGAAAAATATAATCAATCCGGAACGATGGAAAGGTTCGCGCAATGGTATGCCCAAAGCCAAAACCGCTTTCTGTAAACGCATCTGTTAATTGCCCTCGCATTTTGCGATACGAGTAAGAAACAGGCGTATCATTAAAATCGCCGCAAACCACAACCGGATATGGTGATGTTTGAATATGTGCTGCAATTTTTTCTACCTGATAAGCTCTTTTTTCAAATGCAAGTGCCATTTTTTGCAGTATGGGGGTCAGCCCAAAAACAAAAGAAGTATTGTCTTTCGTAATATTCTCAATTATCTGGTAATCGTCCGGCGAAAAATGATTCGATTGTAAATGATTGTTGTACACGCGAATAGTGTCGTTCAAAATTTTAATATCGGAATAAATAGTGATGTTTTTTGTTTCGGAAAACCTGATACTTCCTTTATTCACAATAGGATACCGGGAAAACGTAGCAATACCAAATTGATGAATTCCCTTATTTACCACTGTATATTTAGAATGTACTTCCCGCGCTTTTTGGAATTTGAGCAAGCTGTCTAATGTTGTAAACTGATTGGTTTTATCATTGAAAAACTCCTGAAAGCAGATAATATCTGCATTTTGGTGAATAATATAATCGAAAATATTATCGCGGGTTTCTTCGTTTTTCGACCAATTGTACAAATCAAACACCCGCACGTTGTAGGATAAAAATTTAACCGCCTGCTTTGTGGTCAGGGGATCTTTTGCTGTAAAATTATATCCGAACACAGTGGCAAGTTGATTATAACCTGCCAAAATAACAATAAGTGAAATCAGGAAAACCCATTTTTTTCGCCAAGCCCAGAAAACCACAAAACCAAGATTTAAGAATAAAAACAGGGAGTAGCTCATCCCAAAAAAAGGTAACCAGAAAACCTTACCGGGCGATATGTACGTTGCCAAATAGGATAAAAGCAGTGCTGTGGCAACTAAACTATTAATAATGAGTAATATGAGCAATAATGTCTTCTTCACGGCTTCTGGGTTTCTTAAACAAAAATAGATTTTTTACAAAATCAAATTCATGATATTGCTCATAGTAACGTTGCGTTAACGTTTGTTCGACATTTTAAAGAGTATTTCTTTTTCTTTCTTCGACAAGCTTTCATAGCCCGATTTGGCTACTTTATCTAAAATACGATCAAGTTCTTCACGTTCTTTGGCTTTTTGGGCGTTATACTCCATATCGGTTTTGGGTCGCTTATAGCTCACGTGCATGTGCGGATTACGCTTTTTCTTTTCCTTTTTTCGGGAGCCTTTCTCCGGGTAAAAAAGGCCCCAGGCCCATGTCGTAATGTCTTTATGTTTTTTGTATTGCGTAATAAATAAATAACCGAAAAGTGCTCCGCCCAAATGCGAGATATGTCCGCCTGCATTCGACGAGGCTATCATCAAAAAATCGAGTACTACCGAAAACATGGCGATATACTTGAGTTTAACCTGACCAATAAGCAGCAAATTCAGCGTAAAATTCGGCACATAAAACGAAATAGCAAAAACAACGGCCATTACCGATGCCGATGCGCCCAGCATAATGCTGTAGGGTACATATTCACTGAATGCCGGGAACGCATTGTAGGCCAAAACATAAAGCAAGGCACCACTCAGGCCGCCAACTAAATACACGCCCAATAATTTCTTTTGGTCGATATACATCAGGAAAATTCTTCCAAACCAATAAAGCCAAAGCATATTGAACAAAATGTGCAACAAATCTTTATGAAGAAACATGTAAGTTACAACCGTCCAGGGCTTTGTTGCTAATTCGCCCACAGAACTGGGCACAGCCAGCCACCCCATCACTTCTTGCATTGAAATGGCCGAAGCTTCAGGGTTTGCACTAAATAAATACAAAATAACATGTACCAGATTGACAGCAACAAAGACGGCCAAATTTATGATAATCAGGCGTGTTAAAATTGACCCTTGGCTGTATTGCTGCTTTATTTCTTCCCAAATTTTATTCATAAAACGCTCTTTTTTAGTAGAAGGTTTTTCCTTTACTATTCCAGTATTTAATCAAAATAAACCCAAAAATCATACCGCCCAGGTGAGCGAAGTGGGCTACATTACTGGCAGAACCGGAAACGCCTAAGAAAAGTTCAAGTACACCGTATCCAATAACAAGATATTTGGCTTTGATTGGGATGGGCGGGAACAGCAACATAAGTTGCGTATTAGGGAACAACATTCCAAATGCCAGCAGAACGCCAAACACAGCTCCGGAAGCACCAATAGTTGGAATGTTCATATCATGTTTAACTATTTCGGAAACCACACCGCTCGTCTCCCTGATAATCATTTGGTTCGACTCATTATCAAAATAACGATTCACTAAATCCAGCACATAATTCGATGGCCGCGATAAATGATCATCCACAAATGCCTGAAATGCTTCGGGCGACGGCGTATTTTGAAATGCAACGGCAGCGGCTTTCATATCCTCTATGGTGAGGTAATTTACAAACAAATGCAAAGCTGCGGCACCCAGTCCGGTGGCAAAATAATAAATTAAGAAACGCTTTGACCCCCAAACGCTTTCAAGTACACGACCGAACATCCACAATGCAAACATATTGAAAAACAAATGCGTAAGGCTCCCATGCATAAACATGTGTGTAATTACCTGGTACGGTCTAAAATACTCCGATTCAGGATAAAATAATCCCAAATGGCGCACCAGATCAACGCTTGCAAGCAATTCTGTGGCAAAAAACAGTAATACATTTATAATGAGTAAATTCTTTATTACCGGTGGCATTCCGCCAAATCCTGGTTGCTGATATCCTTGCATAATGTATCGGTTTAATTGGTCAAAAGCTTGTCTATTTCGTCAAGCGTTAAAATTCGTATTATAGGTTTGCCTTCCGGCGTATAGTTTGGCATTGAACAGGAAAAAAGTGCTTCAGTAAGTTGCTCCATCTCTTCTTGTGCCAATGCTTTATTTTTATTGTATGACGAAATGCGTGCCAGTTTTGAGGCAATCATCTCTGTCAGATTCTCGTGTAAATCGGGATTAGCC
>CAYPSX010000133.1:0-11162 GCA_964413185.1 uncultured Bacteroidales bacterium | reverse complement strand
GTGAGTTTTCGGAAGGTGGCTCCACTCCTTTTGCCGTAGCAATTCATCTTACATATCAAAAAGAAAATGAAGAAATTTGGGTTCAACATTTCACATCTGAATCCAACGAAGACAGAGCAAATATTCAGGGGAAATTTGCAGAAGCGGCTAAAAAAGCTGTTAATTTTCTTGATGAAAAAAACATTCAAACCTATTCAGCCGATGAACTAAGAAATTATTACAATGAGCAAAAATATCCGGGATTAGGAATGGTGAAAAAAATATCTATCAAACACCATCTTGAACTAATTAATTCCATTTTATAGAAGATAGTGCAATGAAGGTTTGTGGTAATTGTTTCAATGATTTTGAGTTAAAAAGCCATATTGATGCGTTTTCCCAGGAAATTGGGGAATGTACCGTTTGTGGTCATGAATCTGCGCCTGTTTTACATATTGACGAAATAATGGACTTTTTCATTGAATTATTAGGACTATTTGAAAAAGATGATTCAGGAGTCCCATTGGTTGATATTATTCAAGAAGACTGGAATCTATTCTCAAGCAAAGAAAATGCTTCAAAAATACTTTCTGTAATCGTAAAGGAAAATGAACTCTTCAAGGGGCACAAGAGCTCTGATATTTATGTGAGATATATTAATGAAATTGATGAAGTTATTTCATACTGGGATCATCTAAAAGAAAGTTTGAAGTGGGAGCGCCGATTCATAATAGAAATGGATAACTTGATAGAATTGGAGTGGGATAAATATTTCGCCGAAACAATTTCAGTGCCGGATGAAAGTACTTTTTTTAGAGCCCGCATACATTTCGATGAAAGTTCAAAGACCTTTTGCAAAACAAAGATGGGAAGCCCTCCAAAGGAAATAACATCTGAGGGCCGGGCCAACCCATTAGGAATACCATATTTATACCTAAGCAAAGATATTAAAACCACCTTTTACGAAACAAAAGCGCTCCTACACGATGAAATAAGCATAGGGCAATTTGCCATAAAACAAGGGGTAACCCTCAATTTTGTTGATTTTACTGAAACACCAAGTGCTTTTCTCGGCATGGGTGACATTAATAATTATTGTAAGAAGACTCAATTAAAGAAAAGAATAAGCAAGGATCTTTCTAAGCCTATTCGGAGATATGATTCAACAATAGAATATGTACCAACACAGTTCATCTGTGAGTTTTTGCGATATGTTATCGGGGCTGACGGAATTATTTTTAACAGCTCTCTTTACCCGAAAGGTCAAAATATTGTATTATTCAACGATGAAATGGTAAAGTGCATTGATGTGAAAAAGTATAGAGTTTCAGAAATGGATATTTCATTTGTGGAACTAAATAGCCATAACAAGGCAAAGATCACTAATTCAAAAGATTAACAAATAGACCAAATAGGAGTAGGTTTTCCTAAATGCCTGAAACCAATCGCATAGCATTCAAAGCTCAACTCTCCAAAGACCTGGAATTAGTAGAACAACTTGGTTCCGGTATTCCCCGAATATTGGAGCACTATGGTAAAGCGTGTTTCCTTTTTTCGGAAAACTTTGTGCGCATGGTATTTCCGGCTGTTGAGCAAGTTACCGGGCAAGTTACCGAGCAAGTTACCGAGCAAGTTACCGAGCAAGTCAAACAGCTATTATCCGTAATGGATAAGGCGTATAGCAGGAACGAGTTAATGGACAAATTAAATTTATCCCATAGAGAACATTTCAGGGTAGAATACTTGCAAAAAGCACTTGATTTGGGGCTAATTGCATTAACCATTCCTGATAAACCAAAGAGTAGTAAACAAAAATATCGATTATCACAGAAAGGTAGTGCAGTGAAAAAAAACCTTGACAACAAGTAGATAGGGTACCAATAAACTCATACAAACATTTCTCATGCTTTTGCACAAGTGTTTTGCAGGTACCATATAGAAAAAGCGAGGAGATTACAGAGCAAGATGGGTTGGTAAAGGGGTTGGTAAAAGAACTCGCAGAAAGCCAGATTCAAATATTGAATATGATTGAGGCCAATAATAGCATTACCAAAAAAGAGAGGGCAGATCGTATCGGCATTGGCACAACTGCAATAGATAAACATATCAGTAAGCTGAAGAAAATGAAAATAATTGAACGTATGGGTGGCAGAAAGGAAGGTTACTGGAAAATTATAGATCAAAGACAATAAAATTCAAGGAAGCCAAATTAAAACAGCTATTTATTGAAAACCTCACAGCGCAGGACTTCCATGTCCTACCCAACTACAAACACGATGTAGATGCTTCCATAAAATACGAAAACGGAAAAGCCACCGCACAAAAAAATCGTTATGGTGGACAGGGGGGAATGAAGGTTTATTAAATTGCGGCGTTGTTTACCAACAACTTTGTTAGCTGACATGAGACCGCCCGGGAGGATGGCCTTTATTTTTTATGAATCTATCTCTATGAAACTTATGCTACTGTCAATTCTTTTGCTATCATTTCGGCTTGTTTTAACACGGTCTCGGTTGCCAGTTTTTGCATGTCTGGCGGGTATCCGTATTGCCGCAAAGTTCGTTTGATTATAGTACAAGAAATTTTTATCACTTAGTCCTTCTTTTTCTCTTAAAACTATCAACTCTGTTGAACCAAATCCAATTTCATCATCTTCTAAAATGTCAATAAAAGCCGTCTTGCCATTTTCGAGACTCGGTGTAATTCTTGCTATAATTGTATCGCCGTTTTTAAACTTTACGCCACCCTTATATTCTTCAATTTGATAACCTGAAACTTTTTTTGTAAAGGGTTCTAGTAATTCCATTGGAACTTCTTTGCTTTTGTTCCATTAGAGATGCTTTCAGCTGGGTTCACATAAGCAATATCCTGTAATGCTGCTTCCCTCCACTCAGTCATTTCTCACCTCCCTTTCTACAAGCAGCACTTCTTTTCCATTATCGTCAAGTTGAAATTGTCCATCCCGATAGGGGTTTTCGGGCAGGTGTTTTACTTTTTTTACAAACGGATGGTAAAAATTTTCGTAGCCGTTTTCGTAACCGCTTACTACCACCGGCATATCTTCGGGGTATTGCTGGAGTATTTTTATTAGTTCGCCTACCGTGAAGTTGTATATGTTTTTATTCATCATCACCTCCGTTTTTCAATTTCTGCAGCACATCATTGGTCATGGAGTCCATGCGGGAGAAGGCAAACCACTTTTTGCCCAGGTCTTTTAAGGAGGCGCCGAAATGGTAGAGTTGAGTTTCATCCAAAATCAGGAAACGATCGTGTGCATTTTTGAATTCGTGTGCTACTATTTTCGGATATTGGCTGTTGTGTTTTTTCAGGTCGAGTTTGAGTTGTTTGCTGATGTTTTTGGTGTAAATGGCAGCCGCAACATTTTCGCCTCGCTTGCTCAATAAGGTGAGCACAGCGTCATCTACATAATTATCGATAAGTATAATGGATTTTTTAGCGCTGCGAATGAGTTCGGATGTAAATTTATACGCATCGAACATTTGCCCTCCGAAAAAAATGCCTTGTTTGGGCTTAATGCTTTTATCTTCAAGCGCTTTAAAAAGTTGTTCAAATTTATGGTCGGTTTCAATTTGTTTTAGTTCTACTTTGTCAAGCCTTTGGAAAATGCCTGCGTTTGTTGAGATAAATCTTCTCATTTTTACAAAAGCCTGAATGATGTGAATTGATACTTCTACAGCTGTTTCGCTACGCAGAACAGCGGAGAGCATAGCAACTCCTTGCTCAGTAAAAGCATATGGAAGTGTTCTGCGTTTTGCGGTCGCATTTTGCGACTGCAAATTTTCTGATCCTTCTGTGGTCGCAATTTGCGACTGCAAATCATTCCACTCATCAGCATTAAGTTGAAACATGAAGTTTTTAGGGAATCTTTCTATATTACGCCTAACTTGTTCGTTGATTCTTTTTGTCTCTACCTGGTACATGTCCGCCAGATGAAAGTCTATCATTACCTGAGCATCTCGAATGGTAAAGATTCGATTTTCAATCTCGGGCAAACTGTATTTTTCTATTTTTTTACTCATTAAGTGGTCACATTTTGTTACCGGTCGCAAATTTCGACCTGTTCATTCTAAACTTCTTTTGAACTGTCGCAAAGTTGTCAACAATCGCTTCTCTATCACCTTCAGCTTCAGAAAAAACAATATAAATATTAGTCTTATTCATCCTTCAACTCAATTTTAACCAAATTCTCTGTAATCCGTTGATTTAATACTGCTTCTTCCTTCAACTGCCCTTCAAATTCACTTTTCAATTGTGTAAACCGCTCTTTAAAATTAAAATCATCTTCTTCCTCTGCTAAACCAACATATCGCCCCGGTGTAAGCACATAATCCAGTTCTTTTACCCGTTTGATAGGTGTTGAATTACAAAAACCTTTGATGTCCTCGTAATTTCCATCCGGGTTTCTCCAGTTATGATAGGTTTCTGCAATCTCATTTATATCCTCTTCGGAAAGCACTTTTGTTCTGCGATTAATTAAATGCCCCATATTGCGGGCATCAATAAAAAGAACTTCACTACTGCGATTACGGAATTTCCCACCTGTCTGCGTGCCACGCACAGGCAGATTGGTACGGTTCCGGCTCATAAACCAAAGCGATGCAGGGATTTGGGTGTTTAAGAACAATTTTGGCGGCAGGTTTACAATACAATCAATTAAATTAGCTTCTACCAATGCTTTCCGTATCTCACCTTCGCCACCCGATTTGGAGGTTAATGAGCCCTTGGCCAACACAAAGCCTGCTTGTCCGTTTGGTGCCAGGTGATAAAGAAAATGTTGTATCCATGCATAGTTGGCATTGGAAGTTGGCGGCACACCATATTTCCAACGCCCGTCTTTTCGCAATAAATCACCACTCCAATCACTTACATTAAAAGGCGGATTAGCAATAATATAATCGGCTTTTAAATCTTTATGTGCATCATTTAAGAATGAACCTTCGTTGTTCCATTTTACCTGTGAACTGTCAATCCCTCGAATAGCGAGGTTCATTTTTGCCAACCGCCAGGTGGTTTGGTTGCTTTCCTGTCCGTAAATGGAAATATCGTTTATTTTTCCGCTATGCTGTTTTACAAACTCTTCGGATTGTACAAACATACCACCAGAACCACAACAGGGGTCAAAAACCCTTCCATGGTAAGGTTCTAACATTTTTACCAACAATTCTACAATACTTCGGGGGGGTATAAAATTGCCCACCTTGTTTACCTTCTGCAAGTGCAAATTCTCCAAGAAAATATTCAAACACATGGCCCAGAATATCAGCGCTGCGTTCTTTAGTATCTCCCAACGGGATATTGCCAATGAGGTCGATAAGTTCCCCCAAGCTGGTGGGGTCAAGGTTTTGTCTGGCATAAACCTTCGGCAAAACTCCTTTCAATGAAGGGTTTTCTTTTTCGAGGGCATCCATGGCCTCATCAACCGATTTCCCAATTGTCGGTTGTTTTGCTTTTGAAAGCAGAAAACTCCAGCGTGCTTTTTCAGGTACAAAAAATACATTTTCAGCCTTGTATTCATCTTTGTCTTCAGGGTCGGCACCTGCATATTCGTCTTCGCCTGCCGCTAACTTTTCATATAGTTTTGTAAAAGCGTCTGAGATGTATTTTAGGAAGATTAGTCCAAGTACCACGTGTTTGTACTCAGCCGCATCAATATTTTTTCTGAGCTTATCCGCAGCTTTCCAAAGTTGTTTTTCTAAAGGTTATTCAGTTCCGTTTTCGTTTTTTTCGCCATCTGTTTTAAGTTCTTTTTGTTAGTTCATGAGCATGAATAAACATTTACCGATAATGATTCGGACAATTTAGTTCAAATATAACAAAAATTATATGCAGCCATGACTCACGTTTGGATTTTTGAATATAACTGTGAGCAGATTTTTAATTCGATAAGGAAGATGATAGTCGTTTCTTGTTTACCGCATATTTACCGAAAAGTTTTTTTGGGTGCATTAATAACTGACTAATGTTTCGCACTTGTACAAAAGGTTAATGTTGAATGACTTTTTTTGAGAATAATGTCACACCTAACGGCGCTCAAATAGGTCACCATCGTATCATTTCTACCATAATTCCGCACCTGACGGTGCTTTCATAGATTAGCTAGCCTCGTTAGAGGCGATACTATGGTAGATAATTTGTGCAAAAAATGGAAAATCGCCGCGATGTATCGTTAAATAGTATTAACTAAGGAATTATCGGCGAACATGTAAGTGGGTAAAACAAAGCTGCTTTGCATATGTCTCTGTAAAATAAGCCATTATCAAGTGCGAAACATTAGTAACTGATTATTAGCGTAATAAACAACCGAAACTGGTGGCCTGGCGGAATCTCGGAAATAGTTTTGAGAACGAGTATTGAGTGTGAGCTTGATGCTCGTTTTTTTTTGTAAGGTATGATAGTTTACTTTTGCGCCCTGTAGGCTAAAATTGAGTCACACGGAAGTTTACTACCTTTCGACTTAACGCTATGAATGAAAACATCACACTCAGATTCGCTTAGTAAACCATTTTCAAATGCAGTATTCAAGAAATCCATAGTTGTTACATATTGAATACTGTGTTGCTCACAATAGCGCCTAACATCCTTCAAATTACTGCTGGCCAATACATCTTTGTGGCATTTGCAATAGGCCATACAGGCGCTTTCACCCTTTCCATAGATCTTCGATAATTGGGCATACTCTGCCAATACGTTAAAATCAGATGAAAAATCAAGTTCTTCAATGAATTTCCAATTTATGGCATTCTCAATTTGCACTATTAAATTACCTTTAAAGACTTCATCAAAAACATCTTTCAGAATGCAATACCGATTAGGAAATATCCGAAAGAGCAAGGGTAATTGATCGGCTTTAAAGAAATGTATAATCACATCAGCATCGAGAATGATTTTTTTATTTGCATCAACCTTTTTCAAATGCATTCGTTACTTCCTATTTTTCAACGCATCGAAACCGATACTTTGCATAAGGTCAATATAATGGCCTTCTGAAATCTTTTCACTGTCGTATAGCTGTTTAGCCAGCGCCCCATAATTGCCAATTACCATATTTGCGTTAGCCGGCAGGTATAATGCATTATTGTAACCATAAAACATGGCTGTTGTCATTATATCATTTTTATGGTTTTCCATGAGCTTATTAGATATGATATCCAACTCTTTCAACCGAATTAATAATGCAGCACGTGAACATCTGAAATATTGCTCTATTTTCAGGATGGTTTCCAATTTAATTTTGTCCTTTGACAGTTGTTCATCGGGAATTAGACTTATTATACCGTCTTTTGGCATTAGCAAATATGCCGCAAACACATCTGCTGCATATTCGATTTTATTTTTCTTGTCGAACATGCCTGACAAACAATGATGAGGTGTAAACTCAGCCTGTATGAACAAATGATACAATTCATGGCAAATGGAAAAATGTTGGCGACCAACAGAATGATTCGAATTAATGAGCATAAACCGATAATCGGCTACTTTTACGGCCATTCCTGAAAAATGCTCAGACAGTGGTTTGAAAAGTGTAATTACATTAAGTTTTAGCAATAAGCTTTTCAGATTGATAGGATCAGTGTTTGTGAATCCACTGTGTTTACGAAATTCTGCTGCTTCTTTCTCCAGTTTAATGTGCATTGATTCGCTCCATTTTCAAATAATTTTTTACCACTTTTTTAAACGCCGCAATATGTTGCAGGTCTAATTCACTGGTCTCGCGGCGGAATGCAAACGCCAAATTCAAATTTTGGAGCTGAATATCCTCCTCCATAAGGTCAGATAATTCTATGCCAAACAAATCTGCCAGTTTATTCAATTCTGTTACAGAAATATCACGTTCGCCACGCTCGTAATGCGAAACCTGCACTCTGGAAACACCAAGATAAGCGGCTAGATTATCTTGGGTAAACCCCTGTAGTTTGCGCAATTTTGCAATATTATTTCCAATTATTTTTCTCATGATTGTTAATATTCTCTTGTTACAAATTTACACATTTATATTATTTTACGCAAAAACGTTACATTTGTTTCTTTGGATAAATGAGCAATGGGTTTGGATTTAGTTTTGAGAACGAGTATTGAGTGTGAACTTGATGCTCGTTTTTTTATTTGACAAAATCCATATTCAAACCGCTCAAAAATTCATTTATTTTGGCGATGGCGTGATTCAGGAGGTTGCGTTCGGAGGATGTGAGTGTGCTTAAATCGAGTAGATTGTCGGGCGGCTCGTGGTTCATGAGGGCTTTGGTTTGTATTTGCAGCCGCTTATGGGTAAGGAAATTGTAGATGTACCGGAGTTCTTCTGCTTCGAGGTTGTTTTTTAGTTTATCGGAGATTGACTGCAACCGGGCCAGTGTGTTGGTGGAGGACGATTGATAGAAAAGGCTGTAAATTCGTATGCCGCTGACCAATGGGAAAATGATTTTTTTCAGGTCGATGGTTTCGGCTTCTATGGATGGCTTAAAACGATTGAGCGAAGCGGTCATGTGGTAAAAAAACAATCCGTTTTGTGGTGTAAGTGTTTGCAAATGTTCATTTAATGTTTCGGTGAGCTTTTTATCGCCGTAAATACACCGAAAATCAAAGAAAATACTGCTGTCCAGAACATTTTGCGGCTCGGGCGATTGCGTCCAGTCGGTGAAATATTTTTTCCAGGCTGACAATGGCTGGCACCATTTGGGGTTGCCGGCCATAATTTCTCCCGGACAGCGGTTATATCCTATTTTGTGGAGATCGTTGTTGACTTTTTGAGCGAACCGCAGAAAATACGCTTTCGCAGCTTCTTCCTGCTTGCAATCTTCAAAAACAATGGCATTGTCCTGGTCGGTGTAGAGCGTTTCTTCCATTCGTCCTTCGCTACCGAGCACCATAAAACAGAACGCCACGGGCGGCTCGCCCAATTCTTCCACGGCCAACTCAATTACGCGCTGATGGATGGCATCGGCTGCAAAGGAGTTCACATGCGTAATATTGGAAGGTTTGCTGCCGCTTTCGAGCAAAGCATTGATTAGTACGGGAATTCGTTTGTGCAATTGAGTTAATTTATCAATGGTTTCTGCCACGTAAATTTCTTTGGCCAAATAACCCAGGCTGTTTTGCTGAAAATCGAGCAATTGTTTTTTGCTGACAACGCCTACGGCTTCTCCTTCATCATTTTTTACAAGCAAATGAGATATTTGATGCTTCCAGCATTTTATTACCACCTCGTACAAGGGCGCTGTACCTAAAACATCGACTACAGGGGCTGTCATGATGGACGAAACCGGACTTTCGACTGGTTTTTGTTCGGCTACCAGCCGGTTTTGTATGTCGTTTTGGTTGATTACACCCACAATATGCGGTCCCGAAGTGACAAAAATTACATTTTGTTCATGTCTTTTCATTTGTACAGCAGCTTGCTGTACAGTCGATTCAATAGAGATGAACAAATGTGGTTTTACATTACTAAAAACAGGCTGACTCATAAGCAAAAGCGGCAGTTGCAATTCTCTTGCAAGTTCTTGCGACTCGCGGCTGATTTGTTTATCGGTGGTAATGTCTTTTACAATGACAATAAATCCTTCTTCGTGTGCATAATCGACTTTTGAGACCGATAACACCACATCTTTAGGTGCTTTTCCGGGCAAAAGCAACTGTGCTTCAATATTGTATGATTTGCCGGGTTGTTGCATTGCGGCTTTTACTTCGTTCCATTTAACAGAAAACAGATCATTAAACCGGAGGCTTGAACTGTCGTGTATCTCTTTCTCCAGCAATTTTGCTATTTTGAAATTATGATAGGTAATTTGGTCATTAACCAACATTAAAGTTCCATCGTTTGATGCTTCTACCAGCGATTTGTATTTTTGACGCGACTGCCTGAGGTTTTGCTCGGCGGCCCTTCGCTTGAATTCCAGTTTTAAACTTTGCCTGATGACGTATATCCATGTAAGAATAATCAGCAGAACAATAGCGGCCGAAATAAGCAACAGTCTGTTTTTCAGATGGGCAATTTCAGCCCGTACATCTTCCAGATAAATTCCGGTGCCAATGACCCATCCCCAGGGCTCGAAACCTTTTACGTACGAAAGTTTGGGAACGATGCGCGTGGAATCATCCTTCCATTGCCAATAATAGTCGATAAAACCGTCGTGGTTTTCGCTTACAATTTCAACGGCTTTTACAAACAGTTTTTTGCCGTGCGAATCTTCATAGTCGGTAAGGTCTTGTCCGATTAATTCGGTTCGATATGGATGCATAATCATGCGCGGCTGTTGGTCGGTAATCCAGAAATAATCTTTCCGGGCCTGTCCGTATCGCATTTTTTCAATCTGCCGGGCTGCTTTTTCCTTTGCCTCTGCCCGTGTAAAAATGCTGTCTTTGTAATTCTCGTGATGTTCTTTCAGTACACTCCAGGCCGATTGTGTAAGTTCTTTAATGGTTTCTTTTTTTGCGTTCATCAGGTTTTTTTCGAATTGGGGAATGATGACAACAAAAAAGCTGATGATAAACAACAAAATAGCCAGCATAGAGGGTAATACAATGCTGATGAAAAATTTATAGAGGCTGTTGTGTGGCATTTACGAGGATTTTAATGGTATATAAATTTATCTTATTCCGGTGGAAAGGCAAAATATATTTTTGGAAATCACAAAAAGTTGCGAATTATATTGTCAGGTTGCAAAGAATCTGTCAAATCGATCAAAAGTTTTCGATTGCTGTATGGTTTCGCCGATGGGAACTCCTGTTTTGTGCACCATACCGACGCCCTAAAAATCCGATGCTGAAAATCAGCAAGTTACATGTAAAAATTTTATATTTTGGGTCATGCGGAGCTATTTTTAGGGTATATTTGTTCGAAGAAAAAGAACCTTTACAGATTAATTTTGTTTTTTTCTCTACATGCAAACTGACGGCATCAGTGTTAAGTTTTTTATATTGATGCATTTATGACACTTTTACTTTTTGCTTAATCAAAAAGTAAACAAAAAATCAAGATCAAATTACGCTTCACCCCGCTCTGTTCAATAAATTAAATGACATATAAAAGCTGGACAAGCCTCTTTTATGTCATTTATATTCATTGAACATTCACCCCAACGCTGGCCCGCCAATTTGATCAGGCCAGCCCGCTTTGGGCCTTGTCAATTGTTTAGGCTTTAGAAAGTTGCTTCGAAGCCGCATGAAGA
>CAYPSX010000132.1:0-11297 GCA_964413185.1 uncultured Bacteroidales bacterium | reverse complement strand
AATCCACCGGTTTGCTAAACCGGCGTACCATCTAACGTGGTACCGGGGGTTCGAATCCCCCCCTCTCCGCTTAGGCTTTTTGAAAAAAAACACGGGGTGTAGCGAAGCCCGGTTATCGCGCCTGCTTTGGGAGCAGGAGACCGCAGGTTCGAATCCTGCCACCCCGACAAAAAGGTTGATCGTTTTCGGTCAGCCTTTTTTTATTGTCAAAACTTTAGATTGAATTGTCCGCTCATTTTACTATTTTTGCCACCTGAAAATTAAATAATTACCCATGAAGTTATCTGCAGTAAAGTTTGATTGTAAGTATTTTAGAGGCATAATTCCTTGCAAACCCAATAAGGAGCATAACGTTCAATGCGATGATTGCCCTTATTATGAAAAATGGGATAAGCATATTTTGATTATCAAACTTGGAGCAATGGGAGATGTAATTCGAACTACACCCCTTGTAGAAAAGTATCGGAGTTTATATAAAAATGTACATTTTACATGGCTTACTGATTTTCCTGATGTATTACCTCCGGGCGATATACAGGATATTTTTACTCCCACTGCATTTAATTTGGAAAAGATTAAAAATCGTTCATTCGATATAGCCATCAACCTTGATAAAGAAGAAGAAGCATGTGTGTTGCTTGAGCAGGTGAGTGCAAAACAGAAGTATGGTTTTGTGTGGAAAAACAAGCACTTAAATGCAGCAACTCCCGCTGCTGAACATAAAATAATTACCGGTCTTTTTGATCATATCTCCATCAAAAACAAGAAATCTTATCTGGAAGAAATTTTTGAGATATGCCATTTGGAATTCAATATGGAAGAGTATCTTTTAAATTATGATAAAGAAATTGCTCAAAAATGGCAACTCGTTTTTAAGGAGAAGGCAGGAATGCGTAGTATTGTAGGGCTGAATACAGGGTGCGGAAACCGATGGAAAACAAGGCTGTGGCCCGATGAATACTGGGTTGAACTCATTGAAATGATGAATGCACAAGAAATATTACCGGTACTGCTGGGTGGCCCGCAGGAAGATATAAAAAACACTTTACTTGCCAAAAAAACTCATGCTTGGTATCCCGGCACTTTTTCATTGAAAGAGTTTATTTCAATGACTTCGAATCTTGATGCTGTTGTAACGCAAGTGAGCATGATGATGCACATTGCCATGGGGCATAAGACACCGATGGTACTTATGAATAATATTTTCAATAAACATGAGTTTGAAATGTACAACCGGGGCGTTATTGTTGAGCCATCAAGCGGCTGCGATTGTTACTATGGCAACTCCTGTAAGCGTGAAAGACCTTGTATGTACGATTTGAAGCCTGAGATGGTTCATACAGAACTCATTAAATTGCTCAAAAAATAGCTATGAACATTCAATATTTATCGACCTTTTATCCCTTCAGAGGCGGCATAGCGCAATTCAATGCGGCTTTATACAGGGCGCTTGAAAAAAATCATCAAATTGAAGCTCTTACATTTAAAAGGCAGTATCCAAATTTGCTTTTTCCCGGAGAAACACAATACGTTACAAAAGAAGATAAGCCCGATGTAATTGAAAGCGTGTCTGTTTTGGACAGTGTAAATCCGTTTAACTGGATGAGTGCTGCTTCCAAAATCAAGAAAAGCGCACCTGATTTGTTGCTTATGAAGTTATGGATGCCGTTTTTCTGTCCTTCTCTGGGTTATGTTGCAGGCAAAACATCTCAAAACACGAAATCTATTGCTGTTTTAGATAATGTCATTCCTCACGAAAAAAGGTTTTTCGACAAACTGCTGCTTAAATATTTCCTGAAGAGAGTAGACGGATTTGTTGTTATGTCGGAACAAGTTCGTAGTGATTTACTGCAATTAAAGCCGGATGCAAAATATATGTATAAACAACATCCGTTGTACGATCATTTTGGCGAAGCCCTGGAAAAAAAAGATGCCTGTGAAAAACTCGGAATCGATCCCGCGAAAAAAACGCTTCTGTTTTTTGGTTTTATTCGCGGATATAAAGGCCTCGATATTTTAATTGATGCTTTTAATCATTTAGATGATGAATATCAATTGCTTATAGCCGGCGAAAGTTATGGCAGTTTTGACAGTTATCAGGAGAAAATTGATGAAAACAAAAACAAACAACGGATACATGCTCATGTGCGTTATATATCTGATGAAGAAGTTCCTGCTTTTTTCTCGGCCGCAGATGTTTGTGTACTTCCCTACCGATCTGCAACTCAAAGCGGAATCACATCCATAGCCTATCATTTTAATTTGCCAATGTTGGCAACCGATGTTGGTGGATTAAAAGAAATGGTTGTAGAAAATAAAACCGGGAGGATTATTCCTGAAGCCACTGAGGAAAAAATCAGGGAAGGGATTCAACTATTTTTCGAAGATGAATCCGTGGATTATAACTATCATATTCAACAAAAAAAGAAAGAGCTAAGCTGGAACGGTTTTGCTCAGGCTATTGAAAAACTTTACGGAGAATTGTAGGTCGGTTTAGTGTCATGTCAAGCATAATCTGACGGGCCAAGTATTGATCTTTTATTTTTATCTGCCTTAAAAAATGTTTACAGAACGCTGCTATGCGCACATTTTTTGCCTTGCTAAAAATGAAAATCCCTTCCACTTACCCGTCATTCCATACTTGACATGACATTAGTCGTTTTCAGAAACTTTTCTGTAAATGATAACCGGAAACATCGGGGTGCTGTTATCTTTTAAGGCACCGTATGAAATATGGTCTATTTTATTAAGCAGCATATTCGAAGGAGAGAAACAAGGTTTTTTCATTTCAATAGTTTCCCTGAGTTTTTGCAAAATTTTTGATTCATAGTCGCTCCATCGTTCAACATTTATTCCAATAAAAAAATGCCCTTTATCCGGTAAACGTTTCATGCTTTCACATGGCCGATTGTTAAACCCTTCTTTTGTTTCAAGAATATTTTTACCAATTTGAACCGATTCCGAAACAATCGTTTTGAATCGTATAAAATCAAATGCTTCACTTATTGTTCTCAGTAGGGATGTATTTAATGTTGCGTATTTTTTATTTGGTTTGTCTGTGTCTAGAATCCAGTAGGAGAAATTGTTATAAGTCATCCCCGGGCCAATGTAATAAATAACTAACGATTCTACTCTATGGTCTTTTGTTGCTTTAGGTAATTCGAATAAAAGCTTTCGTTCAAGTTTTTCTTTTTTTGGAGATCGAATAAGGACAATACTATCTAAAATGAAGTTTTCCAGTTGGGTTACAAGTTTCTTGCGAAGGGTTTCAACCGGTTCAATCTTATGGTTATTTATTTTTTCAGAAGATATAAGCACTAACCATGTTTTTCCCATGGGTGTACTTGTGGTTGTAACAGAGTCAGGTATAATAATCGGAATTTTTATTCGTGAAGCGTTTGAGAAATAGTCAACAGCTTCTATTTCAATAGTATCGACATTCAACAAGTCTATTTTATCCTGAAAAAAGTAATTACCTTTTTTGTTTTTGGTTGAGATTTCCTTTCCGCTAATAATTAAGTGTTTAAGTGTTGACTGCTCCTTGATGTAACCCTGGAGTGCGATTTGTTGTTTGTTTGCTGTAATTGTACTATCAGCATTTAATACAGGGGATGTAAGAAAAACTTGTGGAGGCTCCTTTTCTGCACGAATAATTTTATACGTGCTGGTATTTGTGTTGTTATAGACGTCGGTGGCCTGAATTTCAAATTGAGTAAGGGTGTCAGTGGTTATTTCATACGAAAATGAATATTTATTATTGGTTTCTTTAAAATTTGCTTTTTCGCCCGAAATTCTTATTTCTATAACTTTGCTCGCATCTGTTACAATGCCCTTAATTGTTACATTTTTTGCATTTTTATTTAGGGCAATAGTTTTATTTCCGGGGCCTGCAGGGGATGTAATCTTAATATTTGGAGGATATTTTTCTTGTTTTAACCTGTGTATAGCTTCTTTTGCATAATTAATATCTTCTTTTTGATTTGAATGATTAACAATATCCTCAAAAACACCGATGGCTTCTGTGTCCATGTGGAGTTTTTCGAGCAATTTTCCTTTAATTAATAATGCCTGAGATGAAAACGGATCCCATTTTAAATAATTATTTATATCGGTCAGTGCATTTTGCAAAAGATTTACTTTTTTGTACAAAACAGCCCGTTGAAAATACAGGTCAACTCTCGAAGGGTTTAAGGTTAATATTTTTGTAATGTCGTTTATTTGCGCCTTATGGTTACCTTTTATGCCGAAAAGTATTGATCTAAGCCTGAGACTCTCGATGTCGTTAAAGTATTTTGCCGATTGTGTAAAAACATCAATTGCCCTGTCGTAATATCCATTTTTTGCCAATAGTTTGCCAAGTGCTTGGTACGGAGGTTTGAAATTAGGCCTTTTTTCTATGGATTCTTTGTAATAAGCTATGGCATAGTCTGTCAGTCCAAGCGAATCCGATGCCAGGGCTTTTGCATAAAGTAACTCTGCATCTTCTTTGATTTGAGCAGCCTGATCAACTAAAATTAATGCACTTTCAGCTTTTCCTGTGTGAGTTAATGATAAGGCCTGTATTTTTAGCGCCTTAAAATTTGCAGAATCGCGGTCGAGCGTAGTTGTAGCATATTGCAACGCTTTATTATATTCCCCGGCTTTATATAGCAGTTCAGATGCTTTAAGTGGCATTTCGGCATTATTGGGCTTCAGTTGTGTTGCTTTTACAAAGTCATTTATGGCTTCATTTTCCCTGTCTAAAGCCAGGTAGCTTTTTCCACGATAAATATATGCTTTGTCATATTGTTTTTTTTGAGAATTAATGGCAATGGAGAGCCAGCCAATTGCCCGGATATATTCATTTTGTTCAAAAGCCTGCTTTCCTGTTTTGTACGCTTTTCTTGGTCTTTGCGCCTGGCAGCTTATAAAAAAAATAGCAACAAAAATAAGTGCATGTGAAAATGCTTTTGCGGTTATCAATTTAAAAAATTTGGTATGCACCCATCTTTGCCTCATTTTACAATAGAATTAGATTTTACTTTCGAAAAATACAAATTTATCCTAAATCGGCATACAGAAAAAGCAAAAAGAGAAAATATCCGAAATCATGCTTATTGAAATGAATATGGGACTTAGTAATCCTCTGCATAATTTGCTACTTTTGCAAAGTAAAAAATTAACGATTATGATAAAAAAAGGTTTTGCAAGTGACAATAATGCCGGTGCACATCCACAGGTAGTTGCAGCCCTTATTGAGGCTAATCAGGGGCACGCCATCGGTTATGGCGGAGATGAATTGACGCATGAAGTTGAACAAACGTTTAAAAATATTTTTGGCGAAAAAACATCGGTTTATCTTGTATTTACCGGAACAGCAGCCAATGCTCTGGGAATAATGGCCGCAGGCAGATCTTATCATTCTGTAATATGTACAGATACTGCGCATATTAATGTAGATGAATGTGGGGCACCTGAAAAAATCACAGGATCAAAAGTTATAAGTGTTCCCCACGAAAACGGAAAACTTTTACCCGAACGAATTAAGCCGCATTTACACGGGTTTGGTTTTGAACATCATTCACAGCCCGGAATAATCAGTATAAGCCAGGTTACTGAACTTGGCACAGTGTACAAACCTGATGAAATACGTGCGTTGGCAGATTTGGCACATGACTATGGAATGAAACTTCATATTGATGGTGCTCGGATCGCCAATGCAGCAGCCAGCCTGGGTTTATCTTTTAAAGAAATTACCGTAGATTGTGGCGTAGATTTAATGTCGTTTGGGGGCACCAAAAATGGATTGATTATGGGAGAAGCCCTCTTGTTTTTTGATTCTGAACTTGATTCCGGATTCAAATACCTGCGAAAACAAAATATGCAGCTGTTTTCGAAAATGCGATTTGTTTCAGCTCAGTTTAAAGCTTATTTTCGTGATGATTTGTGGCTTACCTCAGCGAAACATGCGAATAAGATGGCCAGGTTGCTGGCACAAAACCTGGAATCGATCAAAGAAGTACAAATTACACGGCCGGTAGAAGCCAATGGTGTTTTTGCTATTATTCCCCAACATTGGATAGCCCCGCTGCAGGAAAAATACTTTTTTTACATTTGGGATGAAATGAAAAGCGAAGTGCGGTGGATGACTTCTTTTGATACCACGGAAGAAGATATTGAACGCTTCACTCAGGCCATATGGGAGCTTGCAAATGCATAACGATTATCCGCTGAAATACAGCAAGAAACATCCGTACAACCGCTATTCCGACTATTTAAAAACGGTTTTTGGCAAACCCATGCAAAAAATCTCAGTCGATGCCGGTTTTACTTGCCCAAATATTGACGGAACACTGGGTTATGGAGGTTGCATTTATTGCAATAATCAAAGTTTTAACCCCAACTACAGATTTGAGCAAAAAAATATTGCCAAACAAATCGACCAGGGGATAAGCAAATTCACGAACCGCAAACCCGGAACAGGTTTTATTGCCTACTTTCAATCGCACACTAACACACATGCATCCATAGATGAGCTTGAGCGTATTTTTCGGCAGGCTATTGATCATCCGGCAATTGAAGGATTAATGATTGCAACCCGCCCCGATTGCTTGCCAGACAGCACGCTTAACTTTTTGCGAGAACTTAATCAACAACTGTTTACGGGCGTAGAAATTGGAATTGAATCTACAAATAATAATACGCTGAAATATATTAACCGGGGTCACACCTGGGAGCAAACAGTCGATGCTGTAAACAGGATCAAACAACACGGGCTTCACATCGGAGGCCATTTGATTCTGGGTTTGCCCGGAGAGGATAAATCTCAAATTCTGGCTCATGCCGATAATATTGCAAATATTCCGCTGGATACCATTAAGCTACATCAACTGCAAATTATTAAGAATACAAAACTGGAAAAGTTATACGAAAAGAATCCTTTACTTTTCCCTTTGTTTGCAATTGATGAGTATATCGATTTGTGCATACGATTTATTGAACATCTGGGGCGTGATGTTGTAATTGAACGTTTTGCCTCTGAATCAAAACCCGAATTATTGGCTGTAAAAGTGTGGAAAGGAATTAAAAACCATCAGATTGCCGATTGGATATCAAATGAAATGAAAAAAAGAAACACTTGGCAGGGTAGGTTAACCTGATTTTTTATAAAAATATCTTATTTTTTTGTGAACAAATTGATTTCATGTATCTTTTATAAAAAATTACACGTAAAATTGTTACGAATCTGCGTTTTTTAATAATTGTTATGATATTACAATCTAAAGCATTAATTTTGCGCATATTGTATCAAAACCGAAAACATTGACATAATTCAAAAGAAAAATACTGTTTATGAAAAATATTCTACTTTTATTGCTTTGCGTAAGCATGTTCAGTTATTCGGCAAACCTTTTTAGCCAAAACAAAGAAGTTGATTTGAGCATTACCGAAATATGGCCGTTAACAAATGGAACAACGCTTGATTATTCTTTTTCCGATCAAACACATCCATTCTTTGGTGGTTACAAATTTATTCCCCAACAGGTTTTTCAGGGTTTTTCGGAAATTGCATTGCCGGTAAATCACCCGGGTAGCGAGGAAATTACATTTGATTGGCAAATGGAAATCATTGAAAACCCATCGGGCTCAGCATCTGTGGTTTTTGACCAAACAAACAGTTACACACTATCAACAGGTGAGGCAGACACCATATATTGGGGTTCAGGTGTAGGAGCATCACAGGATAATTTATCTTCCTACCAGTTAAAAACAACGTTGTCGAGCGCCAATGATCCCGAACCGTCAAATAATACGGCAACATTTAATTATAACATTACCGACAGTATTTACGGATTTATGGATACTACGAATATTTCTTCTTCGTTTGCCTTGCACAACAATGCTTTAGCAAATAATGGAGACGGAATAGGGATTGTAGTTGATTTTCCGGCTCCAACAGGAGACCCATATCAGATTAATTCTATAACCACTTATTTGTCTGATGAATACACCGGAGTTGTTCAGAATGGTAACGGAACTTTTTATGGTGTGGTTTGGAGTAAAAATGAAGCAACCGGAAATTGGGATTTTTCAGACGGTGTAGAAGCACAAACCAGTCCAAGGCCGCTTACTGCTGCTGATTTTAACTCATTTATCACCATTCCCTTTTCAACTCCGTTAGAAATAAGTGCAGCAAGTCAATACCTTGTAATGCTGCATATTTTTAATAATGATGACCAAACAGATGAAGGACGAATTTCCATCGGAAGTCAAATAAATTTTAATGCCCCTGCCGATTTATGTGCAGTGCAAGCCTTTAATGGTTCTGTTGAATTGGCCGATGAAGTTCCTGCTATTTGGGTAAACCTTGAGCCACAAGAGCAGGTGGTGAACTCAGAAGCCGAAATATTGACGTTTTCAATTCCAAACCAGGTTAACTCAAATATAAATTCGGAAACCGGTGAAATTGCCGTTGAAATGCCATCGGGAACAGATTTAACAAGTTTAGTAGCCGAATTTACCCTTTCCACGGGCGCAACCGCCACAGTTGGTGGCACAGTACAGGAGAGCGGAGTAACAGGAAATGACTTCACAAATGATGTACTTTACACCGTTACAGCAGAAGACGGTACTACAACAAAAGAATGGACAGTAAGCGTTGCGGCAGATTTGTCATCTGAAGCGGAGATACTTTCTTATAGCATTCCCGGCCAAGTTAGTTCAAATATTAATGACATTGAAAAAACAGTTGATGTGGTTATGCCTTCTGGTACAGATGTTACATCATTAGTAGCAGATTTTACAATATCTTATGGCGCCACAGCTTATGTAGGCGTAACAGAGCAGGAAAGTGGCGTAACATCCAATGATTTTACAAATCCTGTTGAATATGGCATACTTCCAGAAGATGCCTCCACGCAAGTAATTTGGACCGTTACTGTCACTATCGCCAACTCCACTGAAGCAGAAATACTGACGTTTTCAATCCCAAACCAGGTTAACTCAAATATAAATTCGGAAACCGGCCAAATAGCCGTTGAAATGCCATCGGATACAGATTTAACAAGTTTGGTTGCTGAGTTTACACTTTCTGCCGGCGCAACCGCAACGGTTGATGGCACAGTACAGGAGAGCGGAGTAACAGGAAATGACTTCACAAATGATGTACTTTATACCGTTACAGCAGAAGACGGTACTACAACAAAAGAATGGACAGTAAGCGTTACTGCAGGCCCTTCAAGTGAAGCCGATATTCTGACATACATTATCCCAACGCAGATTTCATCAAGTATAAATACGCAGGAGCAAACTATTTCTATTGAAATGCCAGCCGAAACCGATGTAACAAATCTCGTTGCTGAATTTGCTCTTTCCGCAGGTGCAACCGCCACAGTTGATGGCACAGTGCAGGAGAGTGGAATAACGACGAATGATTTTACAAATACGGTTACATATACTGTTACCGCAGCAGATGGCACAACATCCAAAGAATGGGATGTAAATGTAACAGTTGCCAGTTCCGGCGAAGCTGATATTTTATCATACAGCCTACCCAACCAGATATCCTCAAGCATAAATACGCAGGAGCAAACCATTTCTGTTGAAATGCCTGCCGAAACAGATGTAACAAGCCTTGTTGCTGAATTTACCCTTTCTGCCGGCGCAACCGCCACGGTTGATGGCACAGTTCAGGAAAGTGGAATAACGACGAATGATTTTACAAATACGGTTACTTATACTGTTACCGCAGCCGATGGCACAACATCCAAAGACTGGAATGTTACAGTACATGTTGAAGATCCCGGCGAAGCTGAAATCCTTGAATATAGTATACAGGGACAAACCACATCAACGATAAACGCAGATTTGCAAACAATTAGCGTTATTATGCCCATGGGAACTGATTTGACCGCTCTTGTCGCCGATTTTACGCTTTCTCCGGGAGCCGTTGCTACTGTTGATGGTACAACACAGGTGAGTGGAGTAACTCAAAATGATTTTACAAACGATGTAGTTTATGCAGTTACATCCGAAGATGGCACTGAAACAAATGAGTGGACTGTTACCGTTACGGAGTACATGACTTCTTCAACCGATTTTATAAGCTATAGCATTGATGGAAATGCCGGAGAAATTGATTACAGTAATGCATTTATCAGGGTGGAGATGCCATCAGGTACAGACCTTACCTCACTTATTGCCGATTTTGAAGTGATGGATGGTGTAACAGTCGAAGTTTCAGGCACAGTGCAAACCAGTGGCGTAACAGCCAATAATTTTAGTGAGATTGTAAAATACCGGATTAATCCGGAAAGCGGAGCATCAAAATATTGGTATGTGCAGGTTGTAGAAGAAGGCAACATGAATACCGACAACTCATTTATGTATTTTGGTTTTTATGGACAAACCAACCCAGCAACAATTGATGCGCAAAACCATACAATTTCTGTGAATTTGAATCCAACACTGGATATTACCCAGCTCATTCCACTGTTTTATGTTTCAGAGGGCGCAGTGGTATTTATTGACAGCGAAATTCAGTGGAGTGGTAAAAATATTGTAGATTTTTCTTCTTCTGTAACTTATACGGTTTTGGCTGAAGATGGACAAAGCTCACAAGAGTGGACAGTGCAGGTAACGAATAACCAAAATGCCTCAGCAGAAATCACATCGTTTGATTTTGTGAATGTACCTGATGATGAGGAAGAAGTCGCCATTTACCCCACATCCGGCGCCATTTATGTTAGCATTCCTGAAGGTTTCTCACCTGATAGCTTAGTTGCCGAATTTGAACTAAGCCCGGGAGCCACTGCAACAGTTGGTGGAGTTGAGCAGCAAAGCGGAGTTACTGTCAACGATTTCACAAATCCCGTAGCCTATACAATTACCTCGGAAAATGGGGAAACCCAGAAAAACTGGACGGTTACTGTAGATTATGTCATTGGGCTGGAAAACCGTCAGATTGAGTCTTTCAGGCTTTATCCCAATCCTGCGAAAAATTATTTAAGAGTGAATGTTCCGGAATTTAACCATGAAAGCATTGTAACTATCGCCAACATAGAGGGCGAAGTCGTTCAAACATACAGTTTTAATGGCACAACTCAAACAATTGATGTTTCCGGTTTGCCAGAAGGTGTTTACGTTGTAGTTTTAAGGCAACACAGAGCACAATGGGCACGGAAAATTATTGTCAATTAAGAGCGATCATTAAATTTACGAATTTTTCGGATTAGGGAGCTGAGTTTATTTTCAGCTCCCTTTCTTTGTATGTCGGGCATGGTAATAGGCTGGCAGAGTGCAAGTCTCTGCATGTGCCG
>CAYPSX010000131.1:0-11301 GCA_964413185.1 uncultured Bacteroidales bacterium | reverse complement strand
GTAGATGATGCCATAATTGATGTAGAAAATGTATACAAGCGGCTCAGGGAAAATATTGCGCTTCCCAAACAAGAAAGACAGCCGGTATTAACTGTAATTTATGATGCATCGGTAGAAATTCGGGCTTCCATTATGAATGCCACACTCATCATCATTGTTGCATTTTTGCCACTATTCTTTTTAAGCGGAATGGAAGGACGTATGCTTAAACCGCTGGGTATTGCCTATATTGTATCACTCCTGGCATCATTATTAATAGCGGTAACACTCACGCCTGTAATGTGCTCTATGTTGTTAACTAACGAAAAACAATTGAAAAAAAGAGCCGGGGGTTCATGGGTAGAAAGAAATTTGCGTCATTATTATCAAAAATCGCTTGGTAAAGTGCTGAAAAAGCCAAACTGGACATTGGGCGCAGTATCTATCCTGTTTATTGCTTCGATCGCATTAATGTTTACGTTTGGAAGAAGCTTTTTGCCACCATTTAATGAGGGCGCGCTGACCATCAATACAGCCACATTGCCGGGCATTTCGCTGGAAAAATCGAATGAAATAGGCCAAAAAGTAGAAAAAACACTGCTCGAAGTGCCTGAAATCAGCGTAACATCAAGAAGAACCGGACGTGCAGAACTGGCCGAGCACTCTTTTGGGGTAAATGTTTCGGAAATCGATGCTCCCATTGCATTTACAGGCCGCGATAAAAATGAAATTGTAGCTGATGTGCGACACAGACTTTCTGAAATTGACGGAATTATTTTTGAAGTGGGGCAGCCCGTCAGCCACAGAATAGATGCCATGCTCTCGGGCACAGAGGCAAACATTGCCATAAAAGTATTCGGCACAGAGCTGAAAACCATGTATCAGAAAGCCACAGAAATAAGAAATCTGATACACGATATTCCCGGAATAGCCGATGTAAACGTGGAGCAACAAGTAGAAATTCCCCAATTGCAAATTCGTCCAAAACGGCAAATGTTAACGCGTTATGGTATTTCCATAGCCGAATTTGGACATTTCGTTGAAGCCGCTCTGGGTGGCGAAAAAGTAAGTGATGTGTATAAAGGCGAACGACTTTTTGAGCTCATCGTGCGCTACAACGAAAAACACCGGGGCAGTATAGAAGCCATCAGGCGCACCCTGATTGAAAGCGGAAATGGCGAAAAAATTCCGTTGCATTACGTAGCACACATCAGCAGTGAGTTTGGCCCGAATACCATCAGTCGGGAAAATGTAAAACGTAAAATTGTGGTATCGGCCAACATAGCAGACAGCGATTTGCATACCATTGTCAAGGAAATACAAAACCGGGTTGAAAAAGACGTAACATTACCTGAAAACTATTTTATCACGTACGGAGGCCAGTTCGAAAGCGAATCAGAAGCAAGTAGAATACTATTAATTACTTCGCTGCTGGCTATCCTCATCATTTTTATGTTGCTGTATCAGGAATTCAAAAACGCAATATTGAGCGGACTCATTTTACTAAACCTTCCGCTGGCACTTATTGGAGGAATTTTTGCAGTTTGGTTCTCATCTTCCATTATCAGCATTCCGGCCATCATCGGGTTCATTACCTTATTTGGCATTGCCACGAGAAACGGAATTTTGCTGGTTTCGCGGTTTATTCAGCTTAAAAAGAAAAACATGGCACTGAACGAACGCATTATGACAGGTGCCGGAGAACGGCTCAACCCGATTGTTATGACTGCACTGACAGCCGCATTGGCTTTGATTCCCCTGGCGCTTTCATCGGGAAAACCCGGTAATGAAATTCAGGGCCCCATGGCTATTGTCATCTTAGGTGGATTATTAAGTTCAACCTTGCTCAACGTGTACATCATTCCGTTAGTTTATCAAATTTTAGAAAAGAAAAACAATAAGAAATGAACCGAAAACAACTAATCATACTACTGTTGCTTATTCATGGTGCAATGCAAACCATTGCCCAAAATGATGAATTTTTGCAAACAGTATTTCAGCACAACACACAAATTGAGCAGGCAAGAAAAGCAAACGAAGCTCGTCAACTGGAAAGCAGAACCGGCATTTTGCCGCCGGGACCGGAAATAGAAGCCGGGTATTTTCCCGGAAAAGATAACGTGGTAAAACACACATTCGGCATATCGCAACGATTCGATTTTCCATTGGTGTACAAGCAAAAAAACTCATACTCCAAGGCTTCCCGCAGGACAAGCAACACCATTTTGCAGGAACAAACATTGCAGATTTTGGCGGATGCCATGGAAACGGCCATCCGCTTCAGGTATTTGCAAAACCAAATGGACGTGCTCAAATCAAGACAAATCCATGCAAATGAGCTCCTCGAAGCATTTGAACAGATGCTGGAACAGGGCGATGCCAATTTACTGGAAGTGAACAAAATTAAAGTTTCGCAACTAAAAATCAGCAGTCAGTTGGAGCAAAAACAGCAAGAGATACAAAGCATCAAAGCAGAACTGGAGCAACTGACCAACCAGAAACCGGTTAATTTTGAACAACTAACGTATCCTGAAACCTTCACGCTTAACCGTGATGAATTCATAAAAAAGGCCATGGATCGCTCTCCGGCTTTGCAATACCTGGCCGGCATGCAAAAACAACAAAACCTGGCAGTAAAAGTAAGTAAAGCACAAAACTGGCCTTCTTTCATGGTTGGATATGGATATGAAGCAGCCGATCCGGAAAAATTCAGCGGCATAAAAGCCGGTATAAGCATACCACTCTGGCAGCAAAACAAAAAAGTAAAAACAGCCAGCGCTTTTGCGCAATCGCATCAGGCAAAAATTACTGACGCACAAAGCCGGTTTAGAGTATGGTTAGGCAATCAATATAATGAATACAGTAAAACCAGCGAAACATACGCAAAATACAAATCGACCCTGGAAAACCTCAAATCAACGGAGTTATTAAAGAAATCGCTCGATTTGGGGCACATTTCGCTGATTGAGTATTTGCTGGAATTAACCTTTTTCTATGAAGCCGAAGACCGCATGCTGGAACTTGGGTATGAACAGGCATTATTGTGCAATACTTTGCGACAATATGAATATTTAAAATTACTACCATAAATCCACATTTATTTCGACTATGCTTCAAAATACATAGAAGCATAGTCGAAATGCATGCGATACTTTGATGAATAAATTAGAATTGAGTCCGCAACGTCCTAAATCCAACCACCCGGTGGTATCCACTCATCAAATCTTTGAAATATACATAAACCAAATAATCGTTTTGTGTTTCCCAGTGATCGCCCTCAAGTCGCGAAAAATCTGGCTTGTAATTGGTATATGAATCCAAAACAACATATTTATAATCGTGAAAACCCTGCTTCAGTTTAACGCGTAATTCATATTGTTTTTTTCGCGGATTATAACTCATTGCATTTCTTTCGGAAAAGGTGTATCCGGAAAACCCGCCGTAAACAAAGACCTGCCCTGAAAGAATAGGCGATTCTACCTGAAGTGTAAAATACACATTCACATAATCGGCATCAAGTTCGGGGGTCATGCTGTTGGATTTTTCAATAAAGAACTTTCCGTTCAAGTCCTCGTGCTGCTGGTATCGGAGGTATCGTCTGTTGCGGTCGGGACGTAATTTTACATGATAATCATTATTGATTCGGTTGATACTTTCTACCATTACCGCTTCGAAGTTCATATCTTTAATATTTAGCGTTCTATACTCATTTCCGGCATCAAAAATATTTTGTTCTTTATCTTTATAAACCAATTCATCGCCTCTTACAAATAATGGCTGAAAACCGGTCTGAGCACGATGCCAATTGTTGTTTGGCAAGATTTTCACGATAATTTCCGAATACGGATCATTCACTTGCAACCCATTCAAATGCAGAGAAAACGGAATTTTATGACTGGTACTGCCATGATTCCTTGAGGTAGCCCGCTGCACATCACCATCGATTGTGGCAGCGTTTTCATGCACAACAAACCGGCGCGATAAAATGAGGCTGTCCGGAGTATCTTCATAAACCTGCAAAACATAATTTCCCGAGGCATTTAATTGAATATCATCGTTGGGAATCAGCAATTCGTAGTGTTCAAAAGGTAAAATAGAGCTAAACGACGATTCGTAATCTTCAATTTCATTTTCCTCAAATCCGGAAGCATATTCGTAAAATGAAGCATCGCGATCTGTCCAATCGTGATTCACATGAACGATACGGTATTTATACGTTTTGCTTTCCGCAGACAAGTCGTCGAACGACAATTTTAATTGCTGACCGGAATTTAATTTCAAAACAGGATATCCCAGTTCCCAATCGGGATTTGTGAGTTTTACACTTTTAATTTGATGGCGATAAATATAATTGCCAAAGGTTTTAAACCTGTTTTCAATTTTCTTCAATGTTTGTGCCGATGGTTCAATCGACTGAGCAAAAACATTTTGGGAGAAAATTAAAATGTTCAGTCCCATAAAGAATAAAAAAATTGTTACTTTAACCTGCAAAACCGATAAACAATATTTACTGGTTAGTGGTTTATGGTTGCGAAAACCATTTTTGATATAAATCATAAGCATTTGTATTATATATCAATAAATATTAGCGTATTTTAAATGTACAAAAATATTACCTTTGTGCACATTAGCATTAATTAAAATGGAAAATCGACATGTCAAAAGTTGTTAAAATTAAAAAAGGGCTCGATATACCTTTAAAAGGTGAAGCACCCCAAGAACTCAAAGACATGCCTGAAACCGGACGGTTTGCCATTAAGCCTCCTGATTTTAAGGGACTTGACCTTAAGCTCAAAACCAAGCAAGAAACAGAAGTGAAAGCCGGCGATGTTTTAATGTTCGATAAAAAGAACAACGACATTGTATTGGTTTCTCCTGTTAGCGGCAAGGTAGTGGAAGTAAACCGTGGAGAAAGAAGGCGAATTCTTGAAGTCGTGGTAGAAACCACTGATCCGAAAGAAACTATCAAACACAAGAACAAAAAAATCGATGAATACTCACGCAACGAAATCATCGAATTATTGCTAAAATCGGGTTTATGGCCTTACATAAAAATGCGGCCTTATGGAATAGTTGCCAACCCGGAAGACAAGCCTCGCGATATTTTTGTATCTGCATTTGACTCTTCACCGCTGGCCCCTGACCTGAATTATGCCATGGCCGGGCAAAAAGATGACTTTTTCAACGGAATTAAAATGCTGGCTAAACTTACAGAAGGTGATATATTCTTGGGTTTAAATTCTAAAGACCCGGGCTTTTTTGAAGAAACACCCGATGTGCAAAAAGCATATTTCAAAGGACCGCATCCGGCTGGAAATGTGGGTATCCAAATTCATCATACCAAACCCTTAATCAAAGGAGATAGAGTCTGGACAGCCAATGCGCAGGATGTAGCCATAATTGGAAAATTATTTGCTTCAGGTGAACTAAATTTTGAAAAAATTATAGCCTTTACCGGTTCAGAAGCCAACAATAAAGCATATTATAAATCTAAAGTTGGCATGGAGCTAAAGTCTCTTCTCGAACAAAGCAATAAAGACAAAAAACTCAGATTCATAAGTGGGAATGTACTTACCGGCAGCAAAGTTGAAAAATCAGGATTTCTCGGTTTTTATGATGCACAAATTACAATAATTCCCGAAGGCGACGAATATGAATTTTTCGGATGGGCTGCACCACGGTTCAATAAATTTTCAAATAGCAAAGCATATTTTTCGTGGTTAATGCCCGGCAAAAAATACGAGCTCAATGCCAATTTACATGGTGATGAACGAGCTTTTGTTGTCACCGGCGAATACGAAAAAGTTTTTCAAATGGATGTGATGCCCGTTCATCTTCTCAAATCAGTTTTAATTGAGGATATTGATGAAATGGAAAACCTCGGCATTTTCGAAGTCATTGAAGAAGATATGGCGCTCTGCGAATTTGTGTGCACTTCAAAAATACAGGTACAAAAGATTTTGCGCAAAGGCATTGACTTAATGATAAAAGAAACAATGTAATTTACTCAGTCTGAAAATAAAATCAGGCAAAAATGAGATTAGATATAGTACAATAAAAATTGACACATGAAACCACTGAGAAGATTTCTAAATAAGATCAAACCACAATTTGAGAAAGGTGGCCGATTTGAAAAGCTGCATTCTGTTTTTGATGGTTTTGAAAGTTTTTTGTTTGTACCCAATACAACATCCAAATCAGGCGTACATGTACACGATGTAATGGACTTGAAAAGAACCATGGGGCTTGTAGTACTGGCTTTGGTTCCTTCCTTGCTTTTCGGCATGTACAATACAGGTTATCAACACTTTGAGTCCATTGGGAAACTTGCAGAACAAGAGTTCTTTGATATTTTCCTTTATGGATTGATAAAAGTGCTACCCGTTGTAATTGTATCGTATGTTGTAGGATTGGGCATTGAATTTATTTTCGCCCAGATACGCGGCCATCAAATCAATGAAGGTTTTTTGGTATCGGGCATGCTCATACCGCTGATAATGCCGGTTACTGTTCCACTCTGGATGGTTGCAGTATCGACGGCCTTTGCTGTTATTATTGGGAAAGAGGTTTTTGGCGGTACCGGCATGAATATTTTCAATCCGGCATTACTTGCGCGGGCATTCCTTTTCTTTGCCTATCCGAGCTACATGTCGGGCGACCAGGTTTGGATAGCCCAAAAAGCCGATGCATTTTCAGGGGCCACTCCGTTGGCGCTTGGCGCTTTGGGTGAGCCACAGGCACATTCGGCCATGGATATGTTTCTCGGTTTTATTCCCGGTTCCATTGGTGAAACATCAGTTGTAGCCATTTTAATTGGTGCGGCTGTTTTACTTATCACCGGAATTGGCAGTTGGCGCATCATGCTTTCGGCAACCATTGGGGGCGTAGTTATGGGGTTATTGCTCAACACATTTGCCGTGAATCCGTTCATGGAAATCCCTTTCTGGCAACATCTCATTATGGGTGGATTTGCATTTGGAATTGTTTTTATGGCCACCGATCCGGTTTCAGCCTCACAAACGCACAAAGGAAAATATATTTACGGATTTTTTATCGGTTTTCTGGCCATATTGATCAGGGTAGTCAACCCGGCTTATCCCGAAGGCGTAATGCTGGCCATTCTTTTCATGAATGTATTTTCGCCGTTAATTGACTATTACATAGTTCAGGCCAACATCAAAAAACGAATGAAACGAGCAAAAGTAAATGCCAACGCATAAATATTGAAAACATGAACACGCAAAGTAACACATATACATTCATTTATGCTGCTGTTATGGTAATCGTTGTAGCTGCAATTTTGTCCATCGCAGCTATGTCGTTAAAACCCATGCAGGATAAAAACGTGGAAGTGGAGAAAAAGAAAAGCATTCTCAGCTCAGTAAGTCTGGGTCAGGATGCCGATGAAAAGCCCGATAAAAACAAATATATCGAAGAGCTTTACGACAAATACATTGTTGACAGCTACATCGTTAATTCCAAAGGCGAAAAAGTTGAAGGAGATGCTTTCACCGTTGATCTGAAAAAAGAACTTGCCAAACCCGAAGATGAAAGAAAGCTACCGGTATTTGTCAGCAAACAGGACGATGGCACCAAAAACGTAATTCTTCCCGTGAGAGGGAAAGGCCTTTGGGGCCCGGTTTGGGGTTATATTGCATTGAAAGACGACTACAACACTATAGTTGGAGCCACTTTCGACCACAAAAGCGAAACCCCCGGCCTTGGAGCAGAAATCAATACCGATGCCTTTGAGCAACAGTTTAAAGGGAAAAAGTTGTTCAACGAACAAGGTAAATTTGTATCCGTCGATGTTATTAAAGGCGGAGCGCCTGAAGGAGATATACACGGAGTAGATGCCATTTCGGGCGGAACCATTACAAGTAACGGTGTAGATGCCATGCTTGAGAATGGACTTGGCAGTTATGTATCGTATTTTAAAAAACATCAAAAATAATTGAGCAATGAGCGATAGAGAACCTCTATTATCACCCAAAAACAGACGCCTAATCACCAACCCGCTTGGTCAGGATAACCCAATTACCGTACAGGTACTTGGAATTTGTTCGGCGCTCGCTGTTACCGTAAAACTGGAACCTTCAGTCGTTATGGCCCTTTCCGTAGTTGCCGTAATGGCTGCAGCAAACGTAATAATTTCACTTTTAAGAAAAACCATTCCGAACCGTATCCGAATTATTGTACAACTTGTGGTAATTGCCTCGTTGGTAATTTTAGTCGATCAGGTTTTAAAAGCATTTATGTACGATGTAAGCAAGCAGCTTTCGGTTTTTGTAGGTTTAATTATTACGAACTGTATCATTATGGGAAGGCTTGAAGCATTTGCACTGGGCAATAAAGTATGGCCGTCGTTCCTCGACGGGCTTGGAAACGCCTTTGGTTACGGAGTAATCCTCATTGTTGTTGGATTTGTGCGGGAGCTGTTTGGCTCCGGAACACTCTGGGGCTACCAGGTTATCCCGGACAGTTGGTACGCCAGCGAAGGAGGGATTTACGTGAACAATGGAATGTTTATTCTGCCTCCAATGGCACTCATTACCGTGGGGATTATTATCTGGATTCAACGAAGCCGAAACCGCGATTTGGTTGATGTAAGTTAAACACAGAAACAAAGCTGATATGGAACATTTATTAGATATATTTGTAAAATCGATATTTATCGACAACATGATCTTCGCTTACTTCCTGGGTATGTGTTCGTACCTGGCTGTATCGAAGACCGTGAAAACCTCCATGGGATTGGGACTTGCCGTAATTTTCGTTTTGGGCATAACCGTTCCGATAAACTATTTAATTGAGAACTATCTGCTTCAGGAAGGTGCATTGGCGTGGCTATCACCCTCACTTGCAGATGTCGACCTTAGTTTTTTAAGTTTCATCATTTTCATTGCTGTAATTGCTTCAATGGTTCAACTTGTTGAAATGATAATTGACAAATTTGCCCCTACATTGTACTCATCGCTGGGAATTTTTCTTCCGCTGATTGCTGTAAACTGTGCAATACTTGGTGGTTCATTGTTTATGCAGGAAAGAGCATACAACAACATTGGCGAAGCTTCCGTGTTTGGTTTAGGATCCGGTGTAGGATGGTTGCTGGCCATTGTGGGCATTGCAGCTATTCGTGAAAAAATAAGGTATTCGAATGTACCGGCACCATTGCGAGGACTGGGAATAACCTTTATCATTACAGGTCTCATGGGAATTGCATTCATGAGCTTTATGGGAATTAAATTATAATCAGATAAAAAGCAACAAAAATGATTTGGCTTACATCAAATATAACTGTTATAGAAATTAGTATAGTCGTATTCCTGGTTATCATTATGATGCTTGTATCGATACTACTTTTTGCAAAAAAGAAACTGACACCGCAGGGTGAAGTGCATATTGATATCAATGACGGAGAAAAAGAAATAGACACTCAGCCTGGCAGCACCTTACTGTCTACCTTGAGCGAAAACGACTTGTTTTTACCTTCGGCCTGTGGTGGTGGAGGAACATGTGGTATGTGCAAATGCCAGGTAGAGTCCGGAGCAGGCACTATACTCCCAACAGAAACAGGATTCTTTACCCGGAAAGAGATACAGGACAACTGGCGCCTGGGTTGTCAGATTAAAGTAAAAGACAACATTAAAATGTATGTTCCCAAAGAAGTAATGGGAATTCAGAAATGGGAATGCGAAGTTGTTTCGAACAAAAACGTAGCTACATTTATCAAAGAATTTGTAGTGAAGTTGCCTGAAGGCGAAAACCTTGATTTTAAATCGGGCGGCTATATCCAGATTGACGTTCCAAAAATTGAAGTTGATTTCAAAGACATGGAAATTGAGGAACCTTTTAGGGAAGACTGGGAGAAAATGGGCTTGTTCGACCTGAAAATGAAAAACCCCGAACCCCAATTCCGTGCTTACTCCATGGCCAACCACCCCGCAGAAGGCAACATCATTATGCTGAACATACGTATTGCCACACCACCGTTTGACAGGGTTAAAGGCCAGTTTAAAAATGTGAACCCGGGCGTTTGCTCATCATACATTTTCTCGCGCAAACCCGGCGACAAAGTAACCATAAGCGGGCCATACGGAGAATTTTTCTTAAAAGACACCGACCGCGAAATGCTGTTCATTGGCGGAGGAGCCGGAATGGCACCCATGCGTTCACATATTTTCCACCTGTTTAAGACAGCTAAAACCGGCAGGAAAGTTACGTTCTGGTACGGAGCACGTTCCAAAAAAGAAATTTTTTATGAAGATGAATTCCGCGAAATAGAGAAAAATTTCCCAAACTTCACATTCACCATTGCACTCTCAGAACCGCAACCTGAAGACAATTGGGAAGGCGAAACAGGTTTTATTCACAAAGTAATTTACGACAAGTACCTGTCGAAACACGAAGAACCAGAAGAAATTGAATACTACCTTTGCGGACCGCCCATGATGAACGATGCAGCCACAAAAATGCTGTGGGACTTAGGCGTACCCGAAGAAAATATTGATTATGACGATTTTGGATAATCACCAGAAAAAGCGATAACAGAAAGCCCCCGATTTGGGGGCTTTTTTATTGCTTAAAAATATGGTGCGAATTTCAGTTTTAAAATAGAATGTTGCCAAAATAGGAAAACCAAAAGATGAGTATGATGCACTGTCGATATATTACAGGGCACTTAACCCGAAAAATTCACCGCAAAGCATACGTCATCCACAACAAAATCGTTATTTTTATAAATGAAACTCAATTAACTTATGAAGATTTCCCTCATAGCAGCAATGGCCAACAATCGCGTTATTGGCAACAAAGGCAACGTGCCCTGGAACCTTCCTCACGATCTGGAATGGCTCAAAGAACGCTTAGTCGGCCGATATTTACTCATGGGAAGAACAACTTACGAAGAACCTCAACAAGAGCTCAAAACCAAAAAAACAATAGTGCTTACAAGCAATCCGAATTACAAAACACATCAGGCGCAAGTTGCAACAGATCTGCGAAAAGCTTTTCAATTAGCTGAAAAAGCAGGAGAAACGGAACTGATGGTTGTTGGCGGTGCAAAAGTTTACAGTTCAGCCCTGTCTTATGCCGACCGTATTTATCTTACGACTATAAACGCAAATATTGATGGTGATGCTTTTTTTCCCGATTTTGACCGCGAACATTGGCAGTTAGTATACGAACATCCACACCCAAAAGATGCAAAGCACAAATACGCATTCACGTTCCAAATTCTTGACCGGATTTAACTTTGCTTCACGATTTTAAACACCTCATTACCAACGCGCAAAATATACATTCCCTGAGATAAATCCTGTA
>CAYPSX010000130.1:0-11339 GCA_964413185.1 uncultured Bacteroidales bacterium | reverse complement strand
TGGAATTTGCAGGCAACAATCCACGGTCTTCGGCAAAGAAAATAAAAAGGAAACGATCGATCAGCTTTTGTGATTTTTTAAACAGGGTTTGTTTTATGTTTTTGTTGGCTCTTGTTGTATCTTCTTTTTGCAATTCGGAACGAAAAACATCATTTTTCATGTTTAGCTTTACCAAATCACGGAAAAGCTCCCTTTTAAATAGTGAATAATCATCATAAAACTGCTTAGTAATCTGTTCTTCTTTTACAAGCGATTCTGATTTAATGCGCAGTGGAACGTTGTTTAAAAGATTGTCTTTGTGGAGGCACAAATACAGCAATTCAAACCGTTCTATGGATAAATTAAACAGGTTGAATTCTTCGAAATTTACCGCATCGTTAATGTAAAATCGGAGTTTTTCGAAGTTTGACGTAATTACATATACGCACCCTGTTTGATTGGCTTTGTAATCGAATGCCTGTTGTCGAATGGATTCAAGGTCTTTAGTCTTGGTGCTTTTTAATTCAATTACAGCAAGTGCTTGTCCATTTTTGAGGATCGCACCATCGGTTTTTTTGGCGTTTTTCTCGTTTTTCAGTTCAGTTGTAAGGTTATAGTTCGTTTCATCAGGATACAATGTATAACCTAAAATATTGACAAAAAGCTTACGAAAGAAACCTTCCTGAAATTGTTCTTCTTTGCTCTCTTTAATGAGTTTTTGAACCTCCGGATTATGAAAATATTTAGTGTATGCGTTGTATGCTTTTTCTATAACTATCTTATCCTGAAGTTTCAGATAACCAACCAATACAGTGTTTTGGAAAATTGCCATTTGCTGTCAATATTTTGATTATAACAAATGTAGTGTTTTTAGGGGAGAAAATCTTGATAGAAATGCTTTGTTAGAAAAAAAGGAAGGTTTTAAACACTCCCCGTATGCACGCTATTGGTAGGCTGTTTCCCAGGCGAGCCAATTATTAACTAAGGACTGATTAAAACCTGTATTCAAATATAGGAAATGTGCGTATTGAATGCAAGTTATTGTTTCAGAAAGAAGTCCAAATTCTTAGTTTGTTTAGACTCCTTTAGATTACAAAAGATTAATTGAAAAGGAAGGTTTTAATCAATCCCCGAATGCACGGTATTGACAGGCTGTTTCCCATGCGAGCCCGTTATTAACTCAGGACTGATTAAAACCTGTATTCAAATATAATTAATTGATTGTTTTAAATCAATTGAAATTTTCATACTTCGATTGGTTTATTTGACCGACAGGCGTTGGTGTCTTTAGGAAGATTACACTTATTTGCAAAAAAATGTCATTGCGCGAAGGCAAGCGGGTTTTTGCAAATGGGTGTAATGCGGGGTGGCTTTTTTAAAGTTTAGCAGTATCGGATGGAATTGGGACGCCTTGCCTGTAACAGCTTTCTATCACCCAAACGACATTCTCATATTTCCATTTTTGGAGATATACGAACCCCGACTTGTCGATATCTTCCTTATCCCAACCGTACCTGGCCATCCGGCAAAATACCATCACCAAATATAACAAAGGTTGTTTATCGGTGCAACAAAAAGGCGCTGAAAAAGTTACCGATGAAGATTATAAGAAAAATCTACCATCGGAACTAACGAAAAACTTTCCCGGAAATCCGAGTGAGATACTTACAACCATTTTAGAAATCATTTATAAAGGAATTAAAAAATGAAGCGGAAACCGTTTAAAGTATTTCACTGAAAAAACTGTTATACGCCGATAATTTATTCATGTTCAAATTTATTCAAATTCTCTTACAGTTGTGATAGAATTACAAATATAAAATCTCTCACAGCTGCGGTAAAATTCTTCGAAATAAATGCTAACGTTTTTCGTGTATGGTGTCGTTTGACGCTTCGAAGCACGAACCTGTCAAACCGCTACAAAGCCTAATATGTGTAACAAGCTTTAAATTAGCACTATCCGCCAAATGCACTATACACGATGTTGCGTGTCCGTGCTTTCTATCCGCAGTCTGTCCGTGCGGTGGGGCAGCCATACTCTTTGACAAATTTTGGTTTGTGGGATAGCTTTGAGCGAGTTGCCAATGTGTATGGATACAAAGCCTTGGCATTTAATTCTCTTTTTCAATTATAATTACATCTGTCAAAACTTCGTATTTCTTTGGAAACCTTGCTGGGTCTCCTTTTTTATAAAATTCAAGTTTTAAATCTTCAACTGATTTACCAGCGAATGAATCAAGATAATTGTGGATAGCTGGTTTCAATAAATCAACATTCCTTTTTAGTTTCCAAGATTGGTCAAAATCAGTACGGTCAATCAAAATTAGAAAGATTCTGTTTTCTGCCCCGAATCGAAAATCACTTTGATTTTCATATAGATTTCGAGCAAGTAAGAGGGAGTCTGCTTTTACTCTATCAATTAATTGAAGCCTAAAGTCTCGAATTGCAGTTACAGCTTGAGCTGCATCTCCGCCTTTGTCTTTAAGCCGCTCAGATAATGAGTAGTAAAGGTTTGAATCATCATTATTAAAACTAATTCTTGCTAATCTAGCGGCTTGCTTCAATGCTGTAAGTTCAGGTCTTAGCCCTGCTTGTTTACGCTCGTATTCAATGAAATTTGTTGGTAGATAAGTTACTTTTAGATCAAAAGGGATTTCATTCATAAAAAAATCAACACTTTTTATTTTACCAACCATTGGTAAAACAATTCCATGCAACTTAAACATGTGCTCAATAAGTATGCTTGACCAATGGTTATACCAACTACAAATCAGATAATCTTGAACTGTTCCTAAAATTCCTGATTCCATTTGGGAGATTAAATAATCATAAGAGGAATTATCCTTGATATACTTTTTGACAAGATATTTACCAAGGTCATTTTGATTATCAGCACCCCACTTAAAAGTTTCGACCTTGTATAATTCCTGAACTAGATTAGTTGTATCAAGTCCTTCTAGTTCAGAAGTATTTTGCGAGGCTATAAAATTGTTAAGTAATACATGAGATTCTTCAGTATTTTCAGCCAGCTTATTATACAACTCCTTAAATTGGTGATTTAATCTTGTGCTGTCTAATTCAATATTGTTTTCTGCTGTAAACTGGTTTAAGTATTGTCTTCTGACAATTGACTTTACTTTTAACCAAAGAATTCCCTGTTTATCAGTATTGAATTCTTTTAATTCTTCACTATCGTGATGTTTTTTCCAGTATTCAAAGTCTTTAGGCATTATCAATAGTTTTAATCAATTCTGTTACATTAATAAATTGGTCTTTTTCTAATAAATTCTTTACCACTGAATTCATGATTTGGAAGGACTTGTATCCTTGTTTTTTGAGACTTGCTATTTTATCCTTCCAAATTTGATCTTTTGAAATCTCAATGATTTTTAATTTCTTTACAGGCTCAGGATTTGCTGGTTTAGAATAGGTGATAATAAAGTCTGTTTGAAGTCCATTTTTCCGGTTATCCTGAACAACCGAATTGGCAGAATAGCCAAGAGTCTCTATTGTTACTAATTTGTACCCTATTCTTCTGAACATTTCAACTGAACTAATCCAAGCGTCATCATCTAGACTATTAAACATGAAAGAAAGGTAACCAGTAGGCTTTAATACCCTAAATGATTCTAAAAAAACTTTTGACATCAAGCTATTGTAATCTGCTCTGTCTTTTTGGCGGTCTTTAGATTCACTAACAATTACTTCTTTCTCAAAATTTGTTTTTTCTTTCAACCAACTATTCCACATTAAACTAAGCTCTAAATAAGGAATTCTATTTCCATGAGGTGGATCAGTCAGAATGTAATCAATTGAATTATTTGGAATTTGTTTTAAGTAGTCTTGTGAGGGTTGTTTAACAAGTAAAAAATCACTATTCTTACTTAAACAATTAAAATCTTCTGCTTCTAAAAATGCTTGACCTAACTTTTCTTGTTCTTTTTTTGCTTTGAAGATTTTCTTGAAACGATTTTCAAAACAAGTCCAAGCATTATTTTCAAAATAATCTTTTGGCATCCAGTATCCAATCACCCAACTTCCAATTTCTTTTTTTTCATAATGACTGATTTCTCCACCAGTTTTTGTTTTGTTTCTTCGCTTAATTACAAATACCATTTTGCTAGCTTGACCTATCGCAGCTGTAAAGCAGAATTTGAAAAAGTCACGCAGATCAGTTTCTTTGATTTTCTCGATTTCGGAAAAAATCAATGATAATGCGTATAGGTTTCTTGGAGTAAACAAGTCACTAATTCTTTTATCTCGGCTGGCATTTATTCTTGAATTGTGCAGAAATTTTTGATCAGGGAAAAAATTTGAAATAGATTCATAATCAATTTTAGTTGCTCTTTGTAGGTCTTCTGTATTGGGTTCTATAATATATCTTTTTCGTGTCCCATTAGAATACCTTATTTCAGTTAATTTACCTTGTTCCCATAGAAAATTTTGACCTTCATATTTTTGTCCATGTCGCTCCACGGCATATAATTCCTGAATTTCATTTTTTACGACAGATTCAATTCTATTATACTCTTGGACTATTCTTTTACTCTTAAGTGTTTTTATAACATTTTTTGTTATTAGTATTGAACTTGGATTAATATCAATTCCAACTCCCTTTCTCTTATTAAAAACTGCTTCTGATATACTAACTCCTGAACCACAAAAAGGATCGAGTACTATTTCTCCCTCATCGGTATATTTATTTATGAAGTCAGTCATTATATTGGATGGCTTTTTACCCCAATATTTGTGCATAGCATATAGTCCTTTATAGGATTCTGCCTTGTGAGAGATCTCTTTTTGTGACTGATCCTCTTTAGTTATGTTATCAAATAATGTTTTCTGCATTTTTCTTTTTTTTCAAAATTACAATTTCTCTTTGAGCTTTGGCAAAACTCGAGCTCTTTTGTTTTTTTATGTTGGCTATGCGTTTCGGTAAAAACAAATGTGCTTGAATGTGCGTTGGCTGTCTTTTAGCATGGCACACAACAGCTTTCTATCACCCAAACGACATTCTCATATTTCAATTTTTGGAGATATGCGAACCCCGGGTTAGCGATATCTACCTTTTAATTTTACATTTTCATCCGGCAAAAACACAATCACCAAATATAACGAAGGTTGTTGTGCGGCGCAAACAAAAGGTTATAAATGTTAAAACCTGGTAAAAATCTTTTGTATTTCTATTTCAAAAAGCGCTTTCTTCTACCACGGGTGGCATTGGCTCCTTTTACATTGCCGCCTCCCCAGGTTAAACCTGATTTGCGATCCCTGAACGGTGAATTGTTCATACCCCACCCTTTTGTGGGCGATTCTCTTTTTGGTGAAGATTGATTGTTTTGTTCTGTTTTTTCGCGTTCGGCCTTTTTCTGCTTATATCTCCTGTTCGCGAGGTAGCGCTCAAGCCTGAGTAGCGGTATACAAATACCTGCAACCAAAATCAAACCAACCCACAGCAATTTATCGTTGTGCGGAAACTCAACAAAAATACCGATTATACTAAGTAGTGCCTGTCCATAAAGTCGGAGTGTCCAGTGAATAAACTCCATTTTCAAGGCTTTCGAAACTCAAAGTCGTTGAGTTTACTGGTGTAAATGATACGAGTTTGAGTGAGAATAACGCAGAAAATGGAGTTTATTGACGGACACTGAGTACAATTGCCAAACCTCCCAAAATACCTGACAAATAAATGCCTGTTCTCATTTGTAATTTTTTTTATTTACTGATGATGCATGAAAAACTTCAATACCATAATTTTTTTGTTTCTATGGATAAAATTAACTGATTTACTATAGCTTTGCAAGGCAACATCATCATAAATCACATCCAAAATTTTTGAAAAAGATTTAAAATGATAAATAAAGTTCATCTTTCTCCTGAATTCCAACTATCCGGAATTGTACATGGCCACTGGCGGCTTTTAGACTGGAAAATGGATGCACAGGCACTGCTCAACCTTACACAGCAGGCTATTGAGCTGGGCATTACTTCTTTTGACCATGCCGATATTTACGGCGACTATGGCGTGGAATCAGCATTTGGTAAAGCGTTATCGTTGAAAAAAGCGCTGCGCAAAGACATTCAAATAATCAGCAAGTGCGGCATAAAATTGCTTTCGGAAAAATACCCGGACAGAAAAGTTAAACATTACGATTACAGCGCCGGGCACATTATCTCATCAGTTGAAAACTCGCTCAAAAACCTGCAAACCGAATACATTGACCTGCTTTTACTGCACCGTCCGGCCCCGTTTTTTGATCCGGTCGAAGTGGCAGAAGCGTTTGCGAAACTGCACAAAAGTGGCAAAGTATTGTATTTTGGCGTATCGAATTTCACGCCCGAACAATTTGAGATGCTGGATTCATATACCGAACAACCACTTTTGACCAATCAGGTTGAAATATCCCCGGCCTGTCTTGAGCATTTCGACAATGGCAACATCGACTTCTTTCTGAAAAAACGCATTAAACCCATGGCCTGGTCGCCTTTGGGCGGCGGTGCATTAATGAATCCCCACACAGAAAATGAAAAACATTTGCACCAAATACTGACCGAAATTGCCCGTGAACTCAATATTGATGAAATAGATAAAGTGGTCTACAGTTGGCTGTTAAAGCATCCTGCACAAATTATACCTGTAGTGGGAACCAGGCAAATATCGCGACTTAAGCGGGCAACTGAAGCTTCAAAAATAAAAATGTCTGTTGAGCAGTGGTACAGAATTTATATCGCGGCAAAAGGTGAAGAATTGCCGTAGCCACGCTATTTGAATCAAAATATAAAATCAACTTTGTGTTTCCATATTATTTTAATTATTTTTAAGCTATAAATCCACAGCTATGAAAAAAATAAAAACCGGTTTCCTCAAAAAACAAAACGCCCTACTCTCATTGCTAATGGCGTTACTCGGTTTTTCGACCGCTTGCGAACAGGCTGTTGATGAATATGGTGCACCGGCAGTTGAATATGGGGCGCCCTACGCCACATTCGAGGTCAACGGAAAAGTTAAATCAGCGGCAGAGACCGCCATTGAAGGAATTCAGGTTACAATGAACGGGCAAACAATATTTTCCGACGCATCGGGCAATTATTCCATTTCAACGCAGACCTTTCCGACAGACCAAACGCTTGTTTTGGAGTTTAAAGATATTGACGGCAGCTTAAATGGCAGCTACGCACCCAAAGACACCATCGTGGAATTTATCGATCCGGAGTTCACAGGTGGCGATGACAGTTGGTATGCCGGCGAAACAGAAAAAACGGTTGATGTTAAACTGAACAACCGGAAATGACAGTCTCCCGAATCCCATTCAAAAAACGCCTGGCGCTAAAGCTGTACAACAAATACAGAACCAACGAAAAGCGCATCCATCAGCTTAATTACCTGCTTTGGGAATGCACGTTGCGTTGCAATTTGAACTGTATTCATTGCGGCAGCGATTGCAAAAAAGATGCTTCGGTAAAAGATATGCCGCGAACCGATTTCTTCCGGGTTCTTGATGAGATCGATCCCATTATCAACCCCAACAAAACCATGATTGTGCTCACCGGCGGGGAGGCCATTTTGCGGAAAGACATTGACAAAATCGGTAAAGAATTATACAACCGCGGCTTTCCGTGGGGTGTTGTAACCAATGGCATGGCACTCAACGAACCCATGCTGCGCAACCTCCTTCAATCCGGTATGCGCTCATTAACCCTGAGCCTCGACGGGTTTGAAGAATCGCACAACTGGCTGCGCGGAAACCCGCGAAGCTTCCAAAATGCTTCGCATGCACTCGATTTATTATCGCAAACCAACGGACTGCGATATGATGTGGTTACCTGCGCCAATCAAAGAAATTTCCCGGAGCTACAAAAGCTTTATGAATGGCTGCTGACAAAAAACCTCAAGGAATGGCGCATTTTTACAGTTTTCCCCATTGGAAGAGCACGCGAGGATGAAGAACTTCAATTAGAACCAAAACAATTCAAAGCATTATTCGATTTTATTGAACAGGTGCGTTCCGAAGATAAAATTAAGCTCAATTACGGTTGCGAAGGTTTCCTGGGCAACTACGAAGGAAAAGTACGCGACAATTTCTTTTTCTGCCGTGCAGGCATTAATGTAGCTTCTGTACTGGCAGACGGTTCCATCTCGGCCTGCCCCAACCTGCGGGAAAATTTCATACAAGGCAACATTTACAAAGATAATTTCAGGGACGTTTGGGAAAACCAATATTCAATTTTCCGCGACCGCAACTGGACGAAAACCGGCATTTGCAAAGACTGTAAGTTCTTTAGCTTTTGCGAAGGCAATGGCATGCATTTACGCGATGAAAAAAGCGGCGAACTGCTTTTCTGCCATCTGAAAAGAATAGAAGAAGGCGAGAAAAATCCGGGTTAAAATAGCATAAACGACTATAGGGAATAATAGAACGCGTTCTGTTTTTCTTATAATAGTACCATTTAAAATATCCGCATTTTTTTCAGCAGATCCATTAAAACCTACACTCCCTTTTTAATACAACAGCCTTGAAAGCCTCATCGCTTTTTTGTTTGGTTTCATGGAACTGACCGTTGTAATACGGTTCATCAGGCGAAAACTTTACTGTAATTTCCTGTGGCATTTCAATATTTTCATATTCAATCTCATAGCCATCAGTAATTACAGGCATATTCGGTGGAAATTTCTTCAATGCTTCAATAAGCTGTTCTACAGTATATTTGGGTTTATTTTCCACTGTCATTTTCGTTTGATTACTTTAATCTATCTATATGCTCCTTTGTCAGCCCTGTTGCGTTAAGAATTACCTCAATGTCAACACCATCTTTCAACAGGCTTTTAGCAATTGCTTCTTTCTCTGCCAGTTTTCCCTCTTCAATTCCTTCTTCTCGACCTTCTTCTTTTGCAGTGTCTAATGAATTCTTCAAATCACGATAATATTTCAAACTATCTTCATAATATCTAACCTGTTCAGGTGTGAATTTTGCAATTTCTGCTGTTTCAAATAACTTTTCAAATATGCGTTCCTTAAGCTTATCAGGAATTTTGTCTAGCCGATTTAAGTTTCTGAGAACGTACAGCCATTTTTCAAAACGATTCTGCAACTCATCAACTGATTTGTTGAACTTGGGCATTTCAAGATAAATGAAGGTCAATTTTTCATAAAAACCCTTTTTAGTGTCTTGATCAGTCAATTTTATATCATATCGAAATTTATCCGGATTGTTTTTGTCTTCATCGAAAACAAAATCTAAAATTGCAATCGTATAAACAGCTTTTAGCTCATAATTCCGATCTGCCCGTTTGTCTTGTTCCTGTATAGGGAAAGTCGAATAATAAACCGTTCTGTCTTTAAAAAAATTCTGTTTTGATTTTTGGAGTTCAACAATAAACTTTTCTCCCTTTTCATTTTCACAATAGAGGTCAAAAATAGCTTTTCTGTCCACCTCCGAGGAGCCAAGGTGTTCATTTTTCAGGTATGTCAATTCTACAATTTTACCTTCCTCTTCTTTCAATAATTCATTTAAAAAATCCAACAACAAATCTTTGTTAGGTTCCTCCCCAAACAGTTTCTTGAATCCGTAATCGGTAAATGGGTTTATGTATTTTTCCACAAATTCAATCATGATTAATTATTTTAAATCAAAGTTACAAAAATTCCCGATTACTAAACAATTGTAATCTACACAATACAGTCTTTCCCGAATAATAGTATCTAATTATGTAGTGTTAATTACAATTTATTCTTATTATAAAACTACCTGTCCAACAGCACCTTTCGGTAAACCTCCATGGTATCGCGGGCTGTTTTTTCGGGCGAGAAATTGTTCATTGCGTAATCGTACCCTCTTTCGATCATGGTTTTTTGAAGCGCTGTACTGTCTAAAACTTTTTCAATAGCATCGGCAAGTTCTTTTGCATTTGTGGGATTTACAGTGAGCGAATGCGGCCCGGCAGCTTCGGGGAGCGATGATACATTGGAGGTAATTACCGGTGTTTTACTCAACAATGCTTCTACTACCGGCAAGCCGAATCCTTCGTAAAATGAAGGAAAGATTAACGTCTGTGCATTTTGATATATTGATTGCAAATCGCGGTTATCTGCGAGTCGGGAAACCCAAATGACATTTTTTTCGAGGTTATATTTTTGTAGCAAACCCAAAATCTCGCGGGAATACGAGCGGCGCCCACCAACGATAACTAACGGCAATTTATATTGATTGTCAAGATGTTGATATGATTCTACAATCAGTTGGAGGTTTTTTCGCTTTTCAACACTTCCCACAAAAAGCAGATACTCTTCTGGTAATTGATGCTGTTTTTGAACTTTCAAAAAATGTTTATCATCTAAGGGCTCATAAAACAAAGGGTTACAACTCTGATAAACCACATCAATTTTTTTCGGATTAATTCCATAAAACTTTACGATATCCTGCTTTGTGCTTTCACTGATAGCGATAATGCGATCGGCTTTGCGGCAACTGCTTTTAAACTTCTTGTTATAAATTTGCCTGTCAATAAACGGATAAGTATCCGGGAGTGTTTTAAAAATCAAATCGTGAATGGTAACCACACTTTTTACACCGGATTTTCTGATATTAACAGGCACTTCATTACTGAGCCCGTGATACACATCAATATTGTCTTTTTTAAGCTGACGATGCATGGAGAAACTGCGCCAATAAGATTTGAACCGGACTTCGGGTTCAAAAAGCCTGATCGCCGATTGATTGAAAAAAAATTCAGTTTCGGGTGAGCGTTTTAGTTCCGGAGCATATAAATGATATTCATTTTCGGGAAAAATCTGCGATAAATTCTTCACCAACGAACGGCTGTAATTGCCAAGTCCGGTAAAATTGCTAAAAAGCCTTTTTGCATCGAATCCTATATTCATGCCGGCAAAAATAACGCGGATTTGTGGTTAAAAAAAATATTATTGCGTGAGATGATTTAGCTTTCCTCCTTCTTATCCTGCTTTTCCACCTCTTTTTCCTGGTCTTTCATGGCTTTTTGGTGATCGGCCTCTCCGCTCACGTCTTCTTTGCGCTGCTCAAGGTTTTTCAGGGCTTTTTCTCGTCCGTAAATAATGAGATCATCGCCCTCCTTAATCGTTGTATCGGGCTGTGGAGAACCAATAAAAGTATCATCTTTACGTTTTAGGGCAATTAAATTAATTCCTTCTTTGTGGAGGTCAGTCTCGTTAAGTTTCTTATTCTCAATCCAGTCATCTTTTTTTACCTTAAAAACCGTTATTTCATACGCACCTGTAAGGTTCAACAATTCCACATAATCCTTAACATCCAGGGTTGAAAATTTATTTAAACCGTACTTGATTACCCGCACAATTTTCCGCTCCAAAAACCGGCTTCTCGAT
>CAYPSX010000129.1:4171-11371 GCA_964413185.1 uncultured Bacteroidales bacterium | reverse complement strand
TTTGCATGTAATCCCTTCAGTTATTCTTTGAAAAATACAACTTACAAAAGTAAAGAACAAAAATTATATACACATATTTTAATGTTAGGATAAAGTTAAAACATTTTTATATATTTGAAGTTTAACGTTCCTATGGAAATTCTGGATTACTTTTTAATTGCAGGAGTCGGGCTTGTAGCCGGGTTTATCAATGTGTTGGCAGCCAGCGGGAGTATGCTCGTATTGCCCCTGTTAATTTTTTTAGGTTTGCCGGCCAGCGTGGCCAACGCCACCAACCGGGTTGCCATTATTTTGCAAAACATGGTAGCTGTAGGCAATTTCACGAAACAAAAACTCATTTCTTTTCGCATTACATGGCCAATTGCCGTATCTGCCACATTTGGTGCACTTTTGGGAGCTTTAATTGCGGTTGAGATCAATGATAAATATCTTGAATACACGATAGCCACACTCCTTGTGCTCATGTTTTTCCTGCTGATTTTTAAGCCTTCGGCGTGGATAAAAGGAAAAGCGCCCGACACAAAAGGCCTTTCCATGCACTGGCAGCTTATCATCTTCTTTTTTATAGGCTTGTACGGAGGGTTTATTCAAGCCGGTGTTGGATTATTTCTGCTAGCCGGTTTGGTACTTGGTGTTGGATACGATTTGGTAAAAGCCAATGCCGCAAAAGTTTTCATCGTTCTGATTTACACACCTATTGCCCTTGCAGTTTTTATCTGGAATGATCTTGTAAATTGGGAAGCCGGACTTGTGCTGGCAGCAGGAAATATGACCGGTGCATTTTTTGCTTCGCGCTACGCGCAAAAAATTGGCGCAGGATTTATTCGCTACCTGTTAATGTTTGTCTTAATTGCATCTGCCTTAAAAATGTATGGTGTATTGGATTGGCTGGCCGGATTTTTCAAATCCTGATAGTACCCTTTTCAATCATTTTCCTTTTTTTTAACATCCCTTTCAGTATCGCAGAAAGAATCATGGAATAAAAAACATACGTTACAAATAAAAAGAATCCTGCCTGCAACGCAGTATTGTTTGTAGTGAGGGCTTTTACAGCTTTGGTTTCGCGGTCGATATGGCTGAGTTGATTCTGTATAATGCCATCAAAAGCCACAAAACTCATAAAGATGGCCACTACCATTACATCGGCCATGCTCCATTTGCCCGACCAAAAAACGATCCATTTGATTAATTTAGCATTGCGGACTTTACTTATCAATACATATAAAACAAGCGAAAGAATTTTAAATACCGGGAGAATAACGCTGAACGCCAAAATAAGAACTCCCACTGCTATTGAATCAACCGGTTTACTGGTAAGTAAAAGCCATACAACATCGAGAATACTTTTACTTTGATAGAAAATCATTTGTTCTTCGAACGTAATATCTTCGCCAAGCAGGGTAAACCTGAGCTCTGCAATGCGGGCATCAATTTCGAGCATGGGGGTTGCAACTCCGGTAAGCAAAACTACAAGTGCCATAAGAGCCGATAGTATGAGAAATGTAGATTGCAATGTTCTGTTTTTCCGGATAAAAAACCATGGAATAAGAAAAATGAGTACAAGAAATGCCATGACCCGGCCGTACGCATAGGCTTCTTTGTGAAGTTCGGTTGCTTTCCGGTAAATTTGGCGATTGAATTCTTCTTTTGAAGCTACACCATATTTCTGATAGACAACGTCTAATTCGGCCTGTAAATTATTGCTTCTCGTTTGCCCCGCCATTTCATCAAGTTTACCAAGGGCCATGGATTTAAACTTCGCCATGTTCTCGGGGCGGGTCAACGTTGCCAGAATAGCATCGGTAAAATCGGGAATTTGCGAACGCAGTTTATCCATATCAACGAAGGTGTTGACGGCAAGCTTCCGCAGTTTACCTTTCCAGCCGTCATCATCTTCCTGCACCATCCGCTCCGCTTTATTCACTACAACGAGCAATATTTCATCGACCTGCTGCCTGAACATATCAAGCTGACTGTCGGTGAGTCTGAATCCCATAATTTGATCGTGGGCAATTTTCTTCACCTGTGCCTCCCACACCTCAACAGATAGCAAACCGTAATAAATATCGTTTATTTTACTATAATCTTTTTTGAGCGCTGTGTGCCTCGCTGTTGTTTCATAAACTTTGTAACCACTCCGGGCAGCATAACTAATTATTGCGAGCCCGGCAACAATCATAATAAATTGATATATATGGTCGCGTTTTATCTTCATGTGGGAATAAAGATAAAAATATCTCCTTGATATGTATGAAAAATGACAAAGCAAATTTATTTCTTAGTCGGGACAACATTATTTTATATCTTTAAGACCTGATAAAACAGGTGGTTTCGGAATTATAGCAAAGGTACACCAGCCCCAGAATTTTAAGTTAGCACAACGTTAATCATTTGTTAAATGAATACAGGCCAATACAGACAGATACTCCATCAGGCAAAAGCTTACCTCAACTATTTTGCTTTCTCACGGCACAAACGAGGATTTGGCATACACTCACCTTTTGTTTATAAGCTGGTTACAGAGGTATTTATACCAGCACGCAGGCACAAAAGCAAGTGGATAACAGAATTGCGAAAAAAGGCATTTAGGAATGTCGAGAAAACAATATCGCAGGCTCCCGGCGCAGGAAATCATATAGCAGCCAAAAACATGATAAAAGCAGGAAAACTGGTAAAACGGAGTACCATTCCGGCAAAGCATCAACAATTACTGGTTGGGTTATTCGAATTTGTGCAAGCTGAAAAAATACTGGAACTGGGCACTTGTTGTGGCCTCACATCAGCGATTATAGCCAGGAAAACCCCCAACTCAATGGTGTACACTATTGAAGGGGCAAAAAACCGGCATGAAATAGCCAAAGCGTTTTTCGAGGCAGAAAACATTAGAAATATTGTTCCTGTTTGCACCGATTTTGATGCATCCATTGAGCAGTTCAAACAAGAGAATTTGCAATTCGATGCTGTTTTTGTAGATGGAAATCATCAATATGAATCAACAATTCATTATTTCACACGTTTATTGCCCATAATGAAGGAAAAAGGAGTGATAATTTTCGACGATATATACTGGTCGGCAGGCATGACAAAGGCCTGGAAAGAAATACAGCAATCTGACGCCAGTATTGTGACCGTAGATATATATAAAATGGGGTTTGTGTTTTTGGGAAGGAAACAAGCAAAAGAGCATTTTTGCATTAAATATTAGATATATCCGGCAAAAAAATTAAAAAAACACGGAACATATTTGCATTTTAATAAGAAATTACTTTACTCCAAATAAATAAAATCTAAACCATGAAAGTATATACGAAAACCGGCGACGATGGCACCACGGCGCTAATTGGTGGCAAACGTGTTCCCAAATACCATTTGCGCATTGAGGCATACGGAACGCTTGATGAGCTGATAGCACACATTGGGCTCATACGCGATACGAAAAAACTAGACAAGCACACCAAAGAGTCGCTAATTGAAGTACAAGACCGGCTTATGACGTGTGCAGCCATAATGGCAACAGATTGTGACAATTGCGATGTAAAAATACCGGAACTTTCCAGCACAGATATCGTATTTCTGGAAAAAGAAATGGATAAAATGGACGAAAAGTTACCGGAGCTTACACAGTTTGTGTTGCCCGGAGGGCATCCCGCAGTGTCGCAAACCCACGTAGCCAGATGTGTATGCCGAAGATCAGAGCGGCTTGCCCTGCAGGTACAGGAAGAGTTTGCCGGTGCACGTATGGTAATAAAATACCTTAACCGTCTTTCTGACTACCTTTTTGTACTAAGCAGGAAGCTGTCGAAAGACTTTAAAACGAAAGAAATACCCTGGTCACCCAGAATATAATTTGCAGATTTAATCATTTTCTACACAACACTAACCAAATATAAATCAATATCATACAAGCACGGACAGACATTTTCACAAATTATTAACGATAGTTTTTTAAAAATTGGTGTTGGACTATTGAATATTTTTTATATTTGCACGCCTTTACAGAAACCATTAAAACGATATATACAATGTATTGGACCCTAGAATTAGCATCGAAACTCGAAGATGCACCCTGGCCCGCCGCAAAAGATGAGTTAATTGACTACGCAATGCGTTCGGGAGCGCCAATGGAGGTCATCGAAAACCTTCAGGAGCTGGAAGATGAGGGTGAAATCTATGAAAGTATTGATGATATTTGGCCCGATTATCCCAGCAAAGATGATTTCTTTTTTAACGAGGACGAATATTAGAGCAAAAACGTATTAGCTTAAAGCAAGTTATGAAAATTTAATCAAATCCCGCCGCTGAATAAAATGTGCGGAAAAAGGCCATTTTATGGCTCAAAAAATACTGTCAATTGGGAGACAAACTTACAGGCAGAATAGTAAATACCGACAAAATACATAAGAAGGTTGCGCGGGCCGCAACCTTTCTTTATTTATAGTGTCAAGTCAAGCTTAATCTGACAGGTCAGGTATTGTTCTTTTCATTTTTATCTGCGTTAAAAATGAAAACTTCTTCAACTTACCTGTCATTTCATACTCTAGTCTTTGGGTTTGTATTCTTTCCAGATATAAATATCTTCCCGTTTTTTAGGGCGGAGCTCATCAAGCCATTCAAACTCACTAAAAAACATATTTCCCTGGTTCAGTTTTTTAAGCGGAATAATTTTCCCCTCGGGTTCACTAATCCAGGTTACCCGTGAGGCTTGTCCATCTTTAAAATAAACAATCATTTGCCTGCTTCGGGTTTTATTCATGCTGGATATTTCGTTTTCTTCTTCAAGATAATAGATAGTTTGGCTCCTGCGATCGACATTGGCTTTTTGCAACTCATGATTCTCAAGATATGCCGTAATTTCGAAGCCCTTAATCTGATTATAGTGAACACTGTCGCGTTCTTCAATAATTATGGCATCTTCTTTCATGAAAAGATTCTCCAATTCGTTGTTCACAATGCGAAAATGGATTTTTTTGGCTGTCATTTGGCTGCTGTCTGACCAAATAACAGGTTTTCCGAACAACCGCACAACACTGTCACGAAAACTAAATGCTATGGAGTCACATCGTAATTGCACATTTCGACTATACATTTGTGTATGGTAATAAGCATAAATATTTCGTACTCCTTCGCCAACTGTATCCATTATTGACCTGATTGTATCGGCATGCAGGTAGGTTGTATCTGCTTTTGAGTATTGAATAAGGGTTGCACTGTCTGTGGCAATTGAAGATTCATTTGCTTCGTTATAAAAAAGATATTCAGAAGTTAGTGTAATGCTGTCTTCGATGCTCGTGAGTACCACATTTGAAAATGCCTCGCCATATTCCAGGTTCCGGTTGTAAAACAACGTATCGCAGTCGAGTGTTTGACTATTATTGCTATAGCGGGCATTTTGATGGATTCGGGCGATATCTTTTTTTGTATCGTACCAGCCACGTTCGGCATAGAGGCGGTTGGTATCGCTCACAACCGTTGTAGGCCCTCTGAAAAACGCTTTATTGCTATTTGAATGGTATTCGAGCGTATCTGTAAACATCTGGTAATCTTCGGTAGTAACAACTACTGAATCTTTGAAAAAGAACACTTCGCGATCTGTAAAATAGTGCCCGGTCTTACTTTCCAGTGTTGATGCCGAATCGACAATTTTTCCTCCGTTGAAATAATAGGCCCGGTTTCGCTTCATATCGTAGTCGAGCGAATCGGTATAGAGTTTTATGTTTTTGTCGATCATGATAACATTTTTGCGAAACATCGATTTTTTGAGGTTACCATAATGAAAGAGCGTATCGCTAAATACTTCAATTGAATCGCCTTTGATTAGATGTACATTACCAAAAGCTTTGAAATTATTTTTTTCGGGGTACATGTAAACACTATCGCAAAACATCCATACATCATCCTGCTTAAGCTTAACATTTCCTAAAAACCGTTTTGCATCTTTAGCAATAAATTTATTGATACCCAAAATATCAGCTCTCTTCAGCTCTACCCGGGAATTTTCCTCTTCCTCTTTCTGGGCACTCGTAAAATTGCTGAACAACAACAATATCAGAATCAAAAAGATGTTTCTTTTTGTCATTTTCGACTTTTTATCAGCTCATCAATAATATAATCAATATTGATTTGCTCGGCTTCTGCTTTAAAGTTCTTCACGAGTCTGTGCCTGAATACGGGCTTTGCCACGGCATTTACATCCTCGATGTCGGGTGAATATTTACCGTTTAATGCTGCATGTGCTTTTGCTCCCAGTATCAAATATTGTGAAGCTCTCGGACCGGCTCCCCAGGTAATGTACTCATTTGTAATGCTGTGAGCATCATCGGTTCCCGGCCTCGATTGTTTGGTGAGCCATACGGCATGTTTAATAACGTTGTCGTTTACAGGAACCTTACGTACAAGTTGTTGGAAAAATATGATATGCTCTTTGTCGATAACTTTATCGATCGTAACTATTTTCTCTGTTGTTGTGGTTTTCACAATATTAACCTCATCATCGAAAGATGGATAATCGAGGATGATATTGAACATAAAGCGGTCGAGCTGTGCTTCGGGCAACGGATACGTACCTTCTTGTTCGATGGGGTTTTGTGTTGCCAAAACATAGAAAGGTTCATCGAGCCGGTAGTTTTTCCCGGCTGCTGTAACGGCTTTTTCCTGCATGGCTTCCAACAGTGCCGATTGTGTTTTGGGTGGTGTACGATTTATTTCATCGGCCAATATAACATTGCTAAAGACGGGGCCTTTGAGAAACCTGAACTGCCTTTTTTCGTCTAAAATTTCTGTTCCAATAATATCGGAGGGCATCAGGTCCGGTGTAAACTGTATGCGTTTAAAATCGAGCCCCAAAGCCTGCGAAATAGTATTCACAAGGAGGGTTTTCGCCAGGCCGGGAACCCCGACCAGCAAAGTATGCCCACCGCTAAATATGCTTAAAACAATATTTTCTACAACTTTCTGCTGCCCGATAATTATTTTATGAATTTCTGAATCTAATTTTTCGCGATATTCACGAAGTGCGTCAACAGCTTCTTTGTCTGATTTATATAGCATTTCGAATTATTTAAACCAATTATACTTAAATGAGCAATCTTTGTAGTTATCGTTGATCTTGATATAGGTTGATTCCTTTTTTTGCTCAATCCATTTTTCGACAAATTCTTCTTTTTTCTTACCTAATGCCATTTCCTGTATTTCCTGATAGTC
>CAYPSX010000129.1:0-4161 GCA_964413185.1 uncultured Bacteroidales bacterium | reverse complement strand
ATAGTCCTGATTAAGATCTGCTGTATGGGCATCAGTTTTTGATTTAATGCGAACAAGCTTATAAGTAGTTTTACCTTTATCATCTTCGGCTTCAAATGGCTTGGAGATATTGCCCGGTTCCAAATCTTTAACAGCTAGAGCAATGGCAGGTGGCACCTGATCTTTTTCAAATTGACCCGATCCGGTTTGATGGTTAATTAGAAGTCCCTGATTGGCTCTTGTGTCCGGATCCTGTGAATACATTTTAACTGCTTCCTCCCACTCCAGTGTATCATTAAGCACTTCATTCCGGATACTATCGAGTAAAGATTGAACTTTTATCTTTTCTTCGATTTTAATTTTTGGTTTGAGCAAAATGTGCCGGCAATTTATTTTTTCTCCTTTTTGGTCAATAAGTTGAATGATGTGGTATCCGTACTCTGTTTTCACAATGCGCGAAACCTGTCCTTTGGTAAGTTTAAATGCTACGGCAGCAAACTCGGGTACGAGATCGCCCCGGCCAACATAACCGAGTTTTCCACCTTTGGCAGCGGAACCTTCATCTTGCGAGTATAACGCTGCAAGGGTTGAAAAACGCTCACCGCTTTCGATACGTTTTTTAAATTTCTGCAAGCGTTCTTTCACTTTTAAAATTTCAACTTCCTGTATTTTTGGGTATCTGACAATTTGCTGCAGTTTCAACTTTGTATTCACTAACGGCAAGCTGTCTTTTGGAATTTGGTTATAAAATTTGCGTACTTCGGTAGGCGTAACATCAATATCTTTGGTAAGCTCTGACTGCATGCGCTGACTTTGAATTTGCTCCTTGATCATGGGACGGAATTCTTCTTTGATTTCTGCTATGCTTTTTCCATAAAATTCTTCAAGTTTTTTCTCAGACCCCAATTGACTAATAAAGTATTGGATGCGTCTTTGCATTTCTGCAGTAATTTCGGAATCTCCAACTTGTATACTGTCAATATCAGCCTGGTTGAGCAGCATTTTTTGATATAATTGTTCTTCCAGAATTTCGCATTTAATATCGCCTCCGCTGAAATAACCCTGCTGACGGTACTGTATCGATTGTTTTTCGATGTCAGACTCCAGTATTATTCTGTCACCCACCACAGCTACAACTTCGTCGAGTATAGTACCTTGCGCAAATGTTAGCGATTGGCTTATAATGAGTAAGAAAATGATTGTCTTTGCTTTTTTCCACATATCTAAATATTTATTTTTATGTTCTTGTTGTTGTGTGCTTCCCTTTTCAGGTCGTTTTCCAAATTATTGATAAATTCCAGTTTCCTTTTACTAATTACAATTTGCTTTAGGTCAGGGACAATATACTCCATGGGAGCAATATCTCCTTTGAGCAAATACTCATTTACCCTCATAAAGTAGTAATACAAACTATCTCGTTTATAGTATACATTATTTCGCTCCAGAAACTTTTTCCCATCCTCAATTTCTTCGGGAATTAATTTCTTGATTTCTGATAAAGACTGCCATTTATTATCAAAGTCGTAGAATCTGGCATTTTGGTAAGAAAACTCTTTTATTTTGATGAGTACATCTTCATTGTCCGCATTATTGAGCCATATTCGCACGTTATAAGCATTCGGTACAGACTTGGGAACTTTTATAAAGTATGTTCGGGCAATATTTTCGGTAAGTCGGAAATCAGTATTATGATTATCGTAATACTTCTTAAGCTGACTAACAGTAACGGTGGTATCGATTTTTTCACTTAAAAGCCCTTTTTTATATTGATGAATAACAAGATTTTGCCTGTACTGTTCAACTTTGCGTTCAACAACATCTTCATCGTGCATACTGTGGCGCATTGCCCTGTCGTATAGTATTTGTCTGGAGAGCCAATTATCGACCAGTTTTTTGAGCAGGTCAATACTGTCTTTTTCCTCCATATTTTCCGGAAAAGCACGCTGAATTTCCGGTAAGTAAAGTGCTTTATCTTTATAGATAGCAATGGCCTGATCATCATCGTACTTTTGCGTGCAAGAATACAACAAACCTATAAACGAAATTAACAGAACCGTAAATCTCATATTTATTATTTAAGGAGTTTTTTTAATAACTCTTCGTGAACTTCAATATCATATTTTTCTTTTAGCGACTCTATCCATTTTTCTTCCAGAAAGTTCTGATAATCGGCTGTAACAATACCACGCACATTCTCAAGCTTTTTGGTGGTTGCCGGTATTACTTTGTGATTGTATACAAATGTACCCTGATTATCGTTTTGTTCAACCAAATGCAACCCGGTTTCCCAATTTGTTTTACTTAGGTAGCGGTTTGTTCCTTTTTCGTATTTCCCTGAATCAGTTTTTACTGTTATGGTTGTGTCGCTGTATTTTTCGCGCAATAGTTTTTGCAGGTTTTCCTCATTACCTTTTTTGTAAGCTTTGGCAATAAGACGTTTTGTTTTCCCCGATTTATGCAACGGCTTCACATCTATTACATCCATTTGCATACGTTTTTCCCACATATAGTTTTCCCTGTTGTTTTCAAAATAAGCTTTTAATCCTGTGGTGTCTTTAACGGCTTTTTTCCACACTACGCTGTCTGTGATATTAAAAAGCAGTATTCCATCGTGATATTCTTTCATCAGCCAGGCAAAATCGGGATATTTCTCATCAAGGTGTTCTTTTTCGTATTCGATTATTCGCTTTTCGATGTATCGATCTGTTACTTTTTTCAGGTATTGGTTTGCTGTTGTTTTAGGCTGATGCACATTCTGTTTTAGGATTTTTATCAGCTCATTGGTTGTAATTTCCTGGTCGGCAAAAGAGCACACGGTTTCATTTTCAATTTCTTTATCCATTACCCATTTCCCGTTCATCAGGCTGTCGGCGTTAACTGAATTGTAAAATTTTCCCAATTTTTCGTCATTGCAGTTAAAGTTGTATTCTTTTTTCAGTCGTTGTAAAACTTTCTGGCGGCTCAGGCTGGCCCGGGCTGTTTTTGATAATTTCCGTTTGATGGTTGCCCGCTCTTTTTCCAAAGGTGCTACGGGGTTATTATCAATCAGTTTTACAATGTGGAAACCAACTTTTGTGCGGAAAGGTTTTGAATAATATCCTTTTTCCAGTTTAAATATTTCTTCTTCAAACGATGGCAACATGCGACCGGGTGAAAATTTGGGCAGCATACCGTCTTTTTGTGCGGTTTGCTTGTCATCGCTGTACTCCTCGGCCAGTTCGGCAAAATCTGCTCCCCCTTCCAGATCATCGTATGCTTCCTGAATTTTCTTCTTGGCTTTTTCGGTAGCTTCTTTTGATGCGTTTTGGGGTAACCTGATCATGATATGCGCTGCCTGTACTTCTCCGGGCGCATCTTTACGATCAGTTAACTTTATAATATGGTATCCGAAACGTGTGCGTACGGGATCGCTCACTTCTCCTATTTTCAGGTTAAAGGCTGCATTTTCGAAAGGATAAACCATTTTAAATGCAGAGAAATACCCAAGGTCGCCATCGTTATAGCGTACGCTGGGATCCTGAGAGTGTTGTTTTGCCAATTTAGCAAAATCTGCTCCTTTGCGCAATTTGGCTATAATTTCTTTGGCTTTATTATATGTTTCAACGGTATCTTCGGGCTTTGCTTTGGGTGGAATTTTCAGCAATATATGTTCGGCACGAACAATGTACCGCATGCGCTCGTAGGCTTCTCTTATTAACCTTTCATCTGTACTGCTATCGGTTAAATATGGCTTTGTGAGTTGATCTCTGTATGTTGCAAGTTCTTTTTTAAATTTATCGTTTTCGTGCAAACCAATTTTTCTGGCCTCATGCACTTTTAACTTAAATTTGGTAAAAAGATCCAGATATTCTTCCAGAGATTGAAGGTTTAGCGCAGAATCTTTATTGTTTTTGAAGTAAATGCGTTTAAATTCTTCCAATGTCACCTTTTCATCATCAATTTCGAGTAAAACGTCTTTTTGGCTTAAGGCAACAGATGTTGAGATGAAACTTATTGCCGCAATCAGGAGTATTTTTCTCATTTCACTATATAGTTTTATTTAACTTCTGTTTCTATTATAAAATTTTTTCTAAACATATTTAAGATGCAACCGTCAGCATTAAAACTGGATTTTTTCTCTTTTATTATATGATATTACAACCAGTTATCCACTATCCACCATTTACTATCTACTATAATTTG
>CAYPSX010000128.1:0-11412 GCA_964413185.1 uncultured Bacteroidales bacterium | reverse complement strand
CAAGTAAAAATTCCGTTTATGATGAAAAGACTACTGTTTGCTCTTATTGCTTTTTTTGTAATTATCGGTGGATATGCACAAAGAGGCAGTATTAAAGGATTTATATACGATAAAGAGTCAGGTGAGCCGGTTCTTTTTACAAATGTGTACCTAAAGGGTACAACTTATGGCGCTGCCACCGATATTAACGGGTTCTATGCCATATCTAAAGTCCCGGCAGGTGAATATTTATTAATGGTCACTTATCTTGGATACGATACTTTGAAAACGAATATTAAAATAGAAGCCGATAAATCAAAAACTCGTAACCTTTATCTTAAACCCTCATCCATAACAATCGATGATATTTTGGTTACGGCAGAACGTCAGGAGATGAAAAACCAGGTTCATACAGCCGTAGTGAAAGTCTCACCACGGCAAATTGAAAGATTGCCATCTGTTGGAGCCGAGGTCGATATCGCCCAATACATTCAGGTTGTGCCGGGAGTAGTTTTTACAGGCGATCAGGGAGGCCAGTTATATATACGTGGAGGAGCTCCAATTCATAATAAGGTTTTACTCGATGGAATGACCATTTATAACCCGTTTCACTCCATAGGCATGTTTTCAGTATTCGACACAGATCTGCTGCTTAATGCCGATATTTATACCGGAGGATTCAATGCTGAATATGGAGGCAGAATTAGTTCAGTGATGGATTTGCGTACACGCCAGGGAAACAAAAAAGAATTATCAGGAAAAATAAGCACCAATACTTTTGCATCTAGAGTTTTAGTCGAAGGACCCATAAAAAAATACACAGAAGAAAGCACAAACTCAATCTCCTATGCACTCTCTGTAAAACATTCTTATCTGGAACAATCCTCAAAAGAAATCTATCAGTATGTGAATGAAGAAGAAGGGCTCCCATTTAATTTCACTGATATATACGGAAAAATTTCAGTTACCGGTAATTCAGGAAATAAATTAAATGCCTTTGGCTTTAATTTTAACGACCAGGTAAATTATCAGGGGCTGACCAATTTAAACTGGGAGAATACAGGCGGTGGAGTCAATGCCGTAATTGTTCCCTCACAGTCCAACAGCCTCCTTGATGTATATGCCAATTTTTCCAAGTATAGAATAAGTATGGAAACAAGCGAAGATGCACCCTCATCGAGTTCTATCAGAGATTTTGGATTCGGCCTATCTGTAAAATCCTTTATTGGGAAAAATGAATTATCAACAGGAGTATCATTTAGCAGTTTTGCTACAAACTATGAGTTTGTCAATATTTATGGCTTAGGCATTGGCCATAAGCAAAATACTGCCGAAATATCTACCTTTACCCAGTTTAAAGGATCGTGGGGAAATTTTATTGTTGAACCTGGCCTGAGGTTAATTTACTACGCCTCTATTGGCGAAGCTTCGCTGGAACCACGGCTGGGGTTTAAGTATAAAATAACCGAGAATTTTAGATTCAAAGCATCAGGAGGTTTCTATAGTCAAAACCTTATCGCAGCTAATTCACAAAGAAGCGTTGTCGATCTGTTTTATGGGTTTTTAAGTTCACCCGAAAGCATTCCTTCTGAATTTAGGGGCGAAGAGATCGAAACAAAACTACAAAAAGCAAAACATGCCGTTGTCGGTTTTGAATATGATTTTGGTGCGCGAATAACACTCAATTTAGAAAGTTATTATAAATATATGACACCCCTGATTAATATTAATCCGAATAAACAATTCGATGAAAATACAATACTGGAAGATATCCCGGAAATATTGCGCACAAAATATATGATAGAACAGGGCGATGCTTATGGCATAGACCTCTCCTTGAAATACGATTATAAAAGATGGTATATCTGGACTGTCGGATCATGGGGCTATGTCAATCGCTCCGGTTATTTTTATAACCCCTTAAAGCAATCAACCGATTTTGTCGAGTATCCGCCACATTTCGATCGCAGGCTAAGTGTAAACTTATTGGCCTCTTATACCTTTGGAGATCAATTGAATTGGATTGTTAGTGCCAGGTGGAACTATGGAAGCGGACTGCCTTTCACAGCTGCACAAAGTTATTATGAAAGCCTCTCTCTAAATTCTTACGAAGATGATTATACAGACAATAATGGAAACATCGGGATACTTTATGGAGACAACAATAATAAAAGGCTGCCATCTTACCACAGATTTGATCTAAATGTAAAACGAAAATTTTTCTTTAAAGGAGATGTCGAAATGGAAATTGTTGCAAGTATTACCAATATGTACGACAGAAACAATGTGTTTTATGTAAACAGGCTCTCCAACGAAATAATTTATCAATTACCCATATTACCAAGCTTAGGAATGACATTTAAATTCTAAAAAATATAAAAAATGAAAGCTGTGGCTGAAACACGATATATTTTTGTTACTGGTGGTGTAACTTCCTCACTGGGGAAAGGAATAATCTCAGCCTCTCTTGCAAAACTTCTGCAAGCCAGAGGATATAAAGTTACTATTCAGAAACTCGATCCATATCTCAATGTCGATCCCGGAACACTCAACCCATACGAACACGGAGAGTGTTTTGTAACCGATGATGGAGCAGAAACAGACCTCGACCTTGGCCATTATGAACGGTTTTTAAACGCAGCAACTTCACAAGCCAATAATGTGACCACAGGACGAATCTATCAGTCCATAATTGATAAAGAGCGTCGCGGTGATTTTCTTGGCAAAACCGTACAGGTAATTCCGCACATAACAGATGAAATCAAGCGCAGAATAATGTTGCTTGGTAAACGAGATAAATTTGACGTTGTAATCACTGAAATTGGTGGAACCGTGGGCGATATCGAATCCTTGCCCTATATTGAAGCCGTAAGACAGCTAAAATGGGAGCTGGGAAAAAGATGTATGGTAATTCATCTCACTCTCGTACCCTTTTTGGCAGCCAGTCAGGAACTCAAAACCAAACCAACACAACACTCAGTAAAAACATTGCTGGAAGCAGGAGTACAACCCGATGTTGTTGTTTTGCGAACAGAACACTCTTTAAACGATGAGATTAGGCGAAAAGTAGCATTGTTTTGTAATGTCGATATCGAAGCAGTTATCGAATCAATCGATGTAAACACAATTTACGAAGTCCCCCTGAAAATGCTGCATGAAGGGTTAGATCGTATCGCTTTACAAAAATTATCATTAGATTTACGTCAGGAACCATCACTAAAAGCCTGGAGAGACTTTTTAAAACGACTCCAAAATCCCGAAAAGACCATAAACATCGCACTGGTTGGCAAATATGTTGAATTACCCGATGCATACAAATCCATCTCAGAATCATTTATACATGCCGGAGCCGTGAATAATGTTAAAGTAGAAATCCAATGGATACATTCGGAAGAAGTAAATCAAGAAAATGTAGCTGACACATTTTCCGGTTGTTCAGGTATTCTTGTAGCCCCCGGATTTGGGCACAGAGGAATAGATGGAAAACTTATAGCCGTAAAACATGCACGCGAAAACAATATTCCTTTCCTTGGAATTTGTCTTGGCATGCAATGTGCTGTTATCGAATTTGCACGAAATGTTCTGCAATACAAAGGTGCACATTCAACAGAAATGGATAGAAAAACACCCTATCCGGTAATTGCGCTAATGGAAGATCAAAAAAATATTCTGGATATGGGCGGCACAATGCGATTAGGAAAATATCCATGCCAAATAAAAAAAGGATCGCTGGCTCATCAAGCATACCAGGAAAATACAACCATGGAAAGACACAGGCACAGATATGAATTCAACAACAAATTCTTGCAAGATTTTGAAGATGCCGGAATGATTGCAACAGGAAAAAATGAAGATACAGAACTAGTGGAAATTGTCGAACTCCAAAACCATAATTGGTTTGTTGGCGTACAATTTCACCCTGAATATAAAAGCACAGTAGTTAAACCGCATCCGGTTTTTGTCGACTTTGTCAAAGCAGCAGTTAGTTATACAAAATAATTTATCAAAATTTATCACATGGACAGAAATTCAATTATTGGAATATTATTGATTGGGGCAGTATTGATTGGTTGGAGCTATTTTGCCAGTCCCAGTGAAGAAGAAATACAAGCAGAAAGACGACGTCGTGACTCACTCGCGCAAGTCGAGCAAATGAGAAAGCTGGAGCAGGAAAAGCAAACTGTCGAAAGAGCCGAAGATAAAAAAGCTGAGCAAACAATTGAGCCGGATGTAACTCTTTCAAAAGATTCGGTCGATAGTAAAACATTACGTAAATACGGAGCGTTCGCTCAGAGTGCAACCGGTGAAAATGAAGTTTATACCCTGGAAAATGACAATATTGAGATTAAAATACATTCCAGAGGCGGCAGGCCATATTCTGTTAGAGTAAAAGATTATCAAACATACGACTCATTGCCACTGAAATTGTTCGACGGCGATTCAACCCGGTTTGGTTTTACATGGGTAACAAATGATGCCAATGTGCCCATTAAAACGCAGGAACATTACTTCCAACTCGTTGAACAAACAACCACCGATAGTGGCCAGTACATCACTCTACAACTTAACGCAGGGCAGGATAGATACGTCAGATACGCATATTTCCTTAAAAAGAACGATTATATAATGGATATGAATGTTGATATCCATAACCTTGACGACATAATTAAAAACGACTACATCACTTTCGATTGGTCAATTTATGTACCAAGCGTCGAAAAAGGATATGAGTGGGAAGAACGGAACACCTCCATTTATTACCGCTATACCGGCGGAGATGTAGATTATCTGTCTGAAACCAGCGATGATTCAGAAAAAATCAATGAAAAACTAGACTGGGTAGCTTTTAAACAACAGTTTTTTAGCTCCATCATCATACCCAAACAACCTCTCAATGATTTTGTTCTGAAGACAGAAATGACACCCGATCAAAAATATGTAAAACACCTTTCTTATACAGCATATATGCCATATATGGCACAAAGGAAGAGCGACTACAATTTCGATTTTTTCTTTGGCCCCAATAAATACAACCTGCTTAAATCATACAATAAGGAGTTTGATGAAGTTTTACCCTTTGGCTGGGGTGTTTTTGGATGGGTCAATAAAGTTATTATAATCAACCTGTTCGAATGGCTGGGGAAATACATTGGCAACTATGGAATAATAATTCTCATTCTTACATTTATAATTAAAACCGCACTTTTCCCGCTCACCTATAAGTCATACAAATCAACAGCTAAAATGCGCGTCCTCAAACCGGAAATTGATGAACTCAGCAAAAAATTTCCGAAGAAAGAAGATGCCATGAAAAAACAGCAAGCCACCATGGCCCTCTATAAAAAAGCAGGAGCAAGCCCAATGGGAGGTTGTTTGCCCATGTTGTTGCAATTGCCATTTTTAATTGCATTGTTCAGGTTTTTCCCGGCATCCATTGAACTTAGGCAGGAAAGTTTCCTGTGGGCCGACGACCTTAGCTCATACGATTCAATACTCGATCTTCCATTTACCATTCCATGGTACGGCGACCACGTTAGTTTATTTGTTTTGTTGATGACGATCGTCAACTTCATATACATCAATATGAACAATAAAAATAATCCACAGAGTACCGGAATGCCCGGTATGAAAACCATGATGTATATTATGCCATTGTTCATGCTGTTTTTCTTCAATAGTTATGCATCAGCACTTAGCTATTATTACTTCGTCTCATTATTAATCACTATTATGCAAACCTGGACTTTCCGTCAGTTGGTTGACGATAAAGCTATTCGGGCGCAAATTAATGTGAACAAGAAAAAAACAGTAAAAAAATCTAAATTCCAGCAACGCATGGAAGACATGGCTAAAAAACAGCAGCAACAGAGAAAAAGATAAAAAAAAGCAGGATAATCTTTGTCCCGCTTTTATGTACTTAAATTTGTTTTTTTTCGTTTGCCCAATACCATTGGTAAATAGTAATTCAATGAAGAAACTTATCATATTTTTCTTACTTGGTTTTTCCAGCTTTTTGAGTAGGGGCCAATTGATGCATAACGCGGATACAGTTGTTCCTGTTGAGTATATTCAGGCTACAGGAGCAGACAGTATTTTAATTGTAAAAGGACCGGCGCCCAATGGATTTAGCGACACATTAAAACTCACTGCAGTTTTTCCCAATGACACAATAGGTTTAATCCAGTTTTATAAAATATCTCAAAACGAGGAAGAAGATACTTTGGCACAAGAACTTATTGCAGAAAAAGACAGTACAGACCAACTTTCCATAAGTACAATAGAGCAGGGGGGGTATCAAATTAAATTTTTCAACGATAGCATTGATACCACAATTACAAGATGGGCATATTTCAATAACCTCATCGTAAACCCGTTTTATCAGGAGTCATGCTACCAATTATACATACAGGGAATAGAAGGAGGCATCTCTTTTTATTATTTCCATCCCGATACAATAAGTAAAACAATTACACTTGAGAACGGACTTAATCTTAAATGGCAGTACTACTACTTGAATACCGATACAGATCCGGACCAGTGGGTCGAACTTGATTCCCTTGAATTTGACCCGACAAGCCCCGAACAGAACTTCAGCCCGCCCCCAATCGACTATAAAACCTATCTTTTCAAAGTCGAAGTAAACGACAGCTTTGGCCATCATGACAAAGACTCCTTAGTATACGAAGCCATAGCTGTTGAAGCCGATTTTGAGGCAACAGTAGATGGTGAAGTTCAGGATACAGTTAAAGATGAAGCTCCGTTAGAAGTCGGATTCGTAAATAAATCTTTAAATGCAGAACTTTACAAGTGGACTTTTTATAATGATTCTGCTCGTGTAGAAGATGGTGGCCCAAAGGTAATCAGGGAATCTAATTATTTCGAACCTTTAGATATAATCAATTATAAATACCCCGGCTTCTATGATGTGAAATTAAAAGTTGAAGGACGTGCATTTATCCAAAATGGAGAAGAAAGAACATGTGTAGATTCAGTTATCAGGCGAGTTTTTGTTACTGTATATAAATCTTCCCTTGGAGAACTTCCTAATGTAATAACTCCCGGAGATGATGGTAAAAATGACAAGTTCTACTTTAAAGATATTGAAGAGTGGGAATACACAGATATTGAACCGCCAACAGATTATCCAACAACTTCAATAGAATACTTCGAAGTGCTCATATACAATCGGTATGGGCTTCGGGTTTATCATTATGAGGGTTCAGATTGGACCATGGATAACGCCTGGGATGGAAGATATAACGGACAAATAGTTGGTTCAGGAGTATATTTCTATGTAATTCGGGCTCGTGGCTATGAAGGAAAAACTTTTCGTGAAAAAGGATTCTTTCATGTATATTCAGAGAAATAATAATTAAAACGATTTATTTCAAAAACTTTCATCTATACTCACGTTAATTTTTGAAATAAAAAAGGCTGCCGAAATATCCGGCAGCCTTTTCTGTTGGTAAATTACCAAACTATTCGTTTTCTGCTTGTTGCGCTTCATATTCCTTCAGAAGTTTTTCCTGTACATCACCAGGAACAGCCATATACTGGTCAAACTTCATTGTATACATTGCCTGTCCTGAAGTAAGTGAGCTTAATGAGGTCGAATATTTATTCATTTCGGCAAGAGGCACTCTGGCAGTGATTTTTTCATAACCACCTTCACTGTTCATACCCTCAATCATAGCCCTGCGACCTTGCAGATCACTCATTACATCACCCATAAAATCACCAGGAACCATCACCTCAACCTTGTAAACAGGCTCAAGGATTTTTGGCCCGGCTTGCTTAAATGCTGTTCGGAAAGCTTGCATACCCGCAATTTTAAAGGATATTTCGTTCGAGTCAACCGGGTGCATTTTACCATCATAAATTACAATACGAATATCCCTTGCATAAGAGCCTGTCAGAGGGCCTTCTTCCATCTTTTCCATCACACCTTTTAAAATGGCCGGCAAATATTTAGCATCAATAGAACCACCAACAATGCTGTTCATAAATACCAGTTTTCCGCCCCATGGCAACTCGTGTTCATCTGTTCCACGGTTGGTTACTGAAATTTCTTTACCATTAATTTTATATGAAGATGGAGCAGGTACTCCCTCTTTGAAAGGTTCAATTATCATGTAAACTTCACCAAACTGACCAGCTCCGCCAGATTGCTTCTTATGGCGGTAATCAGCTTGTGCAGGTTTTGTTATCGTTTCCCGATAAGGTATGCGTGGAGCAATAAAATCAACTTCGAGCTTATCGATCGTTTCTATTTGCTTTTTAAGTGTGTTCAGGTGGAATTCTCCCTGCCCATGCACGATAACTTGTTTTAGCTCTTTAGAATGCTCAATTACGTATGTTGGGTCTTCCCCTGCCATGCGGTTGAGTATTTCTCCCATTTTTTCTTCTTCGCCCTTGTTCTTAGGCTCTATTGCCGTACGGTATTTAGGCGCCGGGAATTTAATTTTTGGGAATTTCCAATCGGTGCCTTTTGTACTTAACGTATCATTGGTTTTAGTGTCTTTCAATTTAACAGTAGCGCCAATATCACCGGCAACCATGGTATCAACTTTTTGGCGATTATTACCGGCTACACAATACAATTGCGATAAACGCTCTTTGTTTTCACTACGTGAGTTAATCAAATCCATACCTTCCTGGATTTTACCCGACATAACTTTAAAATATGCAACCTCACCAAGATGCTCTTCAACCGAAGTTTTGAAAACAAAAATTGATGCAGGCCCTTCAGGGTCTATCGTCACTTCATTTCCTTCATCATCTTTCGGTTTTGGCATTTCCGATGTCTGTGGAGCAACATTGTTGAGGAACTCCATTAAGCGGCGAATACCCATATCTTTTTTAGCCGAAATGCAGAAAATAGGAAATAAATCCTTGGCAATTAACCCTTTTTTAATGCCACTTCTCATTTGGTCTTCATTCAGCGTGCCCTCCTCAAAGAAAAGTTCCATAAGCTCTTCATCATTCTCAGCTGCTGATTCAACCAACGTATTATGTAATTCCTCAGCCTTATCTTTCTCACTGTCAGGTATATCTACAATTGTCGGTTCGCCGCCTTCCGGTCCCCATTTATACATTTTCTTCTTCAGCACATCAATAACGGCATTAAACTCAAGGCCTGCATTTATCGGGTACTGAACTTGTACAGCCTTATTTCCATATTTGGCTTTCAAATCTTCGACCGCTTTGTCATAATTCGCTTTCTCATGATCCAGCTGGTTAATAGCGAAAATCATGGGCGTTTCGAATTTATCCGTATAGCGGCTCATTATTTCAGTCCCTACCTCAACACCCTGATGACCGCTGATCAAAAACAAGGCAGTATCACTAACTGCTAACGATGAAACAACACCACCAACAAAATCATCCAGTCCCGGAGTGTCGATAATGTTTAATTTCTTGTCCTGATATTCAGTATACAAAACCGTTGAAAAAATACTGCGGCCTTGTTGGTGTTCAATTTCGTGATAATCAGAAACAGTGTTTTTGCTGTCAACATCACCTTTACGCTTTATAATACCACCCTCATGCAGCATAGCTTCTGCAAGGGTGGTTTTCCCTGAGCCGGCGCTACCAATTAACGCAATGTTTTTGAGCTCATTTGGTTGATACACTTTCATAATATGCTAGTTTATAGTTTCATTTATGTATTATGGAACGCCAAAATTAATAATAATTTAATAACCACCAATTTTCTCGAGCTATAAATTAGTGATACTTTAGCTAATCCGACATCACCACTTTAATCGTAAAAAAAAACCAAAAAAAGGTTGTCAAATTTGCGATAAAAATAAATACTGTTTATATTTGCAGCCCGAAAAACAAAAAACTAAAGTAGTATGATTATAATTCCGGTAAAAGAAGGGGAGAATATTGACCGCGCACTTAAAAAATTCAAACGTAAATTTGAAAAAACAGGTGTCGTGAAAGAACTTCGTAAACGTCAGCAGTACGACAAACCTTCTGCACAAAGGCGTGAGCAAAAAATTAAGGCCATTTACAAACAAAAATTGCAAAACGAAGAACAAAACGGGTAAATTTTACGTTAAATTTTATATATTTGATGTAAACCATCCGTTTATATGCCAAAAGCATTTTTTGACTATCTGGTTTTTGAAAGAAACCTTTCAAAGAATACATACACAGCCTACAAAACTGATATTACTCAGTTTGTAGAGTTTTGCGAATTAAAGAATAATAATCTATTGTCGGTTAAAACAAAAGATATCCGACAGTGGATTATTTCTTTATTACAAGAAAATCTCAACCATAGCACAATCCATCGCAAACTTTCAAGCCTGAAAGCTTTTTATAATTTTGCCTGCAGGGAAGGGCAAATAAAAGATAATCCGGCATCTTACGTGATTCTGCCTAAAAAGCAACAAAGACTTCCACAGTTTTTGAAAGAGCAAGAATCAGAAATGTTTTTTGACAATCAATTCTTCGAACAAGACTACGAAGGATTGAGAGATCAAAATATAATTCAATTATTTTATCTGACTGGAATTAGACGACAAGAACTAATTGACTTGTGTACGGGTGACTTAGATACCGATCGTAACGTGATTTCGGTACTGGGCAAAAGAAATAAAACAAGATACGTCCCAATACCAGTATGGCTCGTTGATCAACTTTCGTATTATATTAAAGAAAGAAACAAAATTTACGGAAAAGAAAAACCAAATCTTTTTCTTACTTCAAAAGGAGCACCGGTATACCCAAAACTGATATACAGAATTGTACAAAAATACATAACCAATGTAGCAACACTTTCAAAACGCAGCCCGCATGTATTACGGCACACTTTTGCCACACAAATGCTAAATGCAGGTGCAGATCTAAATGCCATTAAAGAACTGCTTGGGCATGCAAATCTTGCAGCAACCGAAGTATACACCCACAATAGTTTTCAAAAATTACAAAAAACATATAAGCAAGCCCACCCAAGGGCATAACTTTTAATAAAAGGAGGTAATTATGGACGTTAAAATTCATTCGCTAAAATTCGATGCAGATCAAAAGTTGATCGAGTTCATTGAAAGTAAAATTCAAAAATTTGAGCAGGTATTTGACAATATTATCGAGGTAGAAGTATTCCTCCGGTTGAGCAAAAATCAAAATGCAGAGAATAAACTCGTAGAAATGAAAATTAGTTTACCAGGCAATGAACTTTTTGCCAAGAAACAATGCAAATCTTTCGAAGAAGCAACTGACCAAGCCTCAGAGGCTTTGCGCAAACAAATAAAGAAACACAAAGAAAAAGTTAGAGGAATTTAAAAAAAAGTTTGTAATTTATTTGGAGACTAAAAAGTAAGATTATACATTTGCAACCCTGAAAACAAGAAGACAGGTTTTAAAAAGCCGATGTAGCTCAGTTGGTCAGAGCAGCTGATTTGTAATCAGCAGGTCGTGGGT
>CAYPSX010000127.1:0-11462 GCA_964413185.1 uncultured Bacteroidales bacterium | reverse complement strand
TTTTCAAGCCACTCGCCGGCTTTGTTTTTGGCACTTACCGGAATGGAGCCCCAGAGTACTTTCCCGTTTTGCAGCATTTCCCAGCCTGCGAAGCTGCATGTGCCGGGTACGGGCATGCCAATGAGTTTGCCGATGCCCAAATCTTTGTACATGCACGAAAAACAATGCCCGTCGCTGTAATTGCCTTCGTTTACCATAGCGACCGAAGGTTTTGTCCAACGAAATGCCGGCTCGTAGCCAATTGTGCGGTCTTCAATTGCGTATTGCATGAAATTTTCACCGGTAAGGAACATACTCAAATCGCCCACCAGATCGCCACCACCGTTGAACCGGGTGTCGACAATCAGGCCGTCGCATTCGTAATATTCACCCATTACTTTCTCGTACGTGTTGCGGTACGGGCCGTCGCTCATGCCGGGAATGTGAACGTAACCGAGTTTTCCGTTGCTGAGTTTTTTAACATCCTGTTCGTTTTGGCGTACCCATCGTTCATACATCAACCTGCGTTCTTTTGACAGCGAAATGGGTTTTACAGTAACGTGCTTTTCTTTGCCTGTATCGGGGTTTAAAACGGTGAGGGCTGTATATTTTCCGGCTTTGCGGTTTAAAAATTGCGCATTGTCGGTTTCCGTGCTGATGGGTTTACCGTTGATTTCAGTAATGACCATTCCTGCTTCAACATCGAGTTTATGTTTATCAAGCGGGCCTTCTCTGAGAGTTTCGGTAATTTTAAGTCCGTTGCCATCAAAATTATAATCGATAAAAATACCCAGTGATGCGGTTTTGTCTCCGTCGGGATCGCTGTGGCGGTAACGTGCACCGCTGTGCGATACATTGAGCTCTCCGAGCATTTCTGAAAGCAGTTCTACAAATTCAAAATCGTTGCCAAGAGATTCGAGTTTGGGCTCGTAATTTTCGCGCAGCTTTTCCCAGTCGGCGCCATGGAATCCCGAAATGTAGAACATGCCCTTGTTGCGTTCCCATACATGATCGAACATTTGTTGGCGCTCGGCAACTACATCGAGCATCATTTCGCCTCCGAGTGATACTTTTTTCTTCTTTTTCTCTTTGGGATTGATGGTGTAAACCTTGCCATCGGCCAGTAAGAACAGGGTTTTCATTTTTTTGTCCCATTCAAGGCTGCCTGATTTTATGCCTAACTCAATCAGCATTTTGGTTTCTTTGGTGCGCAAGTTGGTTTGCCATAGGTTCATGTTTTTCTCGAAACGCGCCAGGTAGTAGAGTTTTTGTCCGTCTTTCGATAAAACAGCATCGCCCAGTTTTGATGAATGGATGGTGAGGCGTTTTTTGCGGTCGCGAAGCCCGTTCCAGTCAAATTTTACGGTGAGACTGTCGACTTTTTCATCTTTGTCTTTTTTCTTTTTGCGTTTCTTTTCTTTTTCGGTGTCGTCTTTTTTCTCTTCTTTTTTCTCCATTTCTTCGAGCAGGGCAAATTCATCTTTGCTCAGGTTAAACCGGTCCCACGATTTCTTTGTAAGAAACAGTGCATAAGCATCTGATTGTCGCGATCCGCTGTTGGCATACGAGCGCAGCCCGTGGCGGTCGCTGAACCACAAAATTTGTTTGCCGCCATTGACCCATTTGGGGCTGTAATCGCCATATCCGCTTTGCGTGAGGTTCACGGTAGAGTCGGGGTGTTCGGTAGAAACCAGCAACACTTCTGTGTTCGATAAAATGGGTGAATATTCGGTTAGCAGCCATTTGCTGTCGGGGCTCCAGGTAAAATACTGATCGCCTTCGCTCATGTAAAAAAGTTTGTCTTTTCCGAGCAGCGTTTTTGTGGTTTTATCTTTTAAGTCGAAGGTTTTGAGTGTTCGCCGGTTTTCTACAAACGCAATTTTCTCTCCATCGGGCGCATATTTAGGTTGATAGTTGTTGTTCTCGTTTTCAATCAGCGCTTCTTCTTTTATTAAAGTTGATGCGAAAAAATACGGTTCATCGCTGTTTTTCTTCGATGCCTGGTAAATGCTCCATTTAGCATTGCGCTCGCTGGCATAGAGAATATGCTCGCCATCGGGTGAGAAACTTACGAAACGCTCCGCAGCCGGTGTTGTAGTGATGCGTTTGTGCATGTTGCCTTTTACAGAAGATACAAATACTTCGCCGCGCACAATGTATGCAACCTCTTTGCCATTGGGAGAAATGGCCATTTCGCTCACATTTCCCTGTACTTTTACCAATTGTAATGGATTTTCTTTGGCTTCAGTGCGAACATTTATGTTGATTTTTTCGGGTGCTGCATCACCTTTTTTTGTGTAAATGGAACCGTTGTAAGTAAAGCAGAGTGTGCCATTTTGGGTAATGCTCAGGTAACGCACCGGATGAGGTTTAAAGTCGGTAATTTGTTTTACTTCGCCAGAATTTTCAATGTTCATGCTGTGCACATTGAATGCACCGTTACGTTCGCTTAGAAAATAAAATTTGTCTTCGTTCGGTGCAAAAACCGGGTTTCTGTCTTCGCCGCGAAAAGTCGTTAGCTTTGTGTGGTTTTTTGTAGTTGAGTCGTATTTCCAAATATCGCGTGTGATTGATGAAACGTGATGTTTGCGGAATTTGTCTTCGCCGCCTTTTTTATCGTGATACAGCATTGTGTTGCCATCGCTGCTAATTTGCACATCCTGAGCCGGAATAGTCCACACCTGTTTCACGTTGCTGCCTGCTGCAGCTACTTTGTAGAGTTCGGGTTGCGATTTGGTGGGATATTGCCTGTGACTGGCTGCATCGAGGCGTTGTGCGCCAAAAAGGACGTGTTTATCGTCGGCTGAAAAAGTGTAAGGCACTTCATCTGCCGAATGGAAAGTAAGTCGTTTGGCTTGTCCGCCGTTGACATCAATTATGAACAAATCGAAATTGCCGTACCGGTTCGATGCAAAGCAAATTTTAGAGCCGTCGTGGCTCCATACCGCTTCGTAGTCGTGCGCTGTGTGGAAAGTCAGTGGTTTGGCATCGCCGCCATTTGCCGGAACCAGGTAGAGGTCGCCTTTATGTGTAAATACAATTTGTTTTCCGTCGGGCGAAATGGATGCATAACGCATCCAGTCGCTGTTGGCATTGACTAATTGGGTTAAGAACAGTGCAATAAGTAAAAATATAGCTTTCATTTTATTTGTCGTTTTTCGTTACCAAAGAATCATTTTTATTGGAGATTCAAAGGTAAGAAAATATCAGGTGAGATATTCTGCAATTCTAAAAACTGTTCGGAAATGTATAATGAATGAGAATCAACTGAAAAAGCTGTAACCTCCTTTAAATTTTGTATTTCATAAAAAAAAATTGAAAACAGCAGGATTAGTAAAACAGAACGCGGATTATACGGCTTGATTAATCGCATTTTCCTGGGTTCATCGTCTTGGTAACCTGTTGTGCTGTTGTTTTTTTGGCTAAAAATAGGAGCAAATATCTCATATACGCTGATTTTCACGGATTCGGAGGTACTTGATTGTGCTTTTTTACAAAAATGGTTAAGCAGTTCAAATATAACCTGAAACGGTATCCGTTTACTATCCGCCTATCGCAGATATTTATATTGAAAATATGTAGCTGATAAGTATTATATAGGTTCTGTTTCTTTAAAATAGAATTACCCGTTTAATCCGCGTTCTATTATTCATTGGCATCTTAAACAATAGCAGAAACCGATGAGTTACTTTATAAATTTTACAATGGCTTCTTCGATGTCCAGTTTTATTAGTTCCCAGTATTTCCCTTTCAAACAAATTGGATCCAGATCATTGTCAGCTAATTGGAAGTTAGTGAGTTTTGAAAGAATTTCTTCTTTTTTATGGCCGTAGGGGTAGCGTTTTTTATAGAAAGATAACATTTCACTTATTGAATAATGCTCCATTAGTTCGTGTATATCCCAAAAGTCTTTTTTTCTGCCGTTTTGCCCAATAACTTCAATTTTCATTGCGATTGTTTCTTTTGGTTGAGATATCCTTATTCCTTGGTAATCGACCAGCGGGTATTGAAATTTATCTGTGTAAAACATGTCTACCTTAACAGCATCTTCTTTTGTATTTCCAATAAAATATGATTTTCCAAAACTATCGTTTCCTTCAATGCTGAACTCTACATACTGAAAAGAATCAACCATTAATTTATCGAGCTTACAAAAATCTATTGAATTATATTCAGCATCCGAAAACAAATCAATATCGGCAGAAATTCGATGACCCAATAATAGACTTAACGATGTTCCGCCAACCAGCCTGAAAGATTGCAACTCTTTAAACTGCATCAGGCGGTTTAGCACCTGCCATAACATTTCGGAGACAGTTTCCCGGTATATCTTCATTGCGTATTATATTTATCCACATTTTTTTTAAATGACGGCAAATGACTATTTCTTATTTTATCAAGCTCCTGTTTTACAGCTTCCTGACTATAAAACTGTATGATTTCTGAAATTTCTTTATCGTTTCCTCTTTCGAAAATTCTTTTAATTATGGCACGTTTGTTTTTTATCCAATCGATGCGATTGAAATCAGTATCCCAAAATAAAACTTTACGAATTTTTTCCAGATTTGGCGTTGGTTTGTCTGTTAACTCTTCATATTCTTTTTTAACATCATAAAGAGTTTGCAACATCATAAAATATGCCGGGTCTACAGCCATCTTTTTTCCTAACTTAACAGACAACCTGGGATTGATGCTTCTTTTTCCCTTTAAAATTGCACTTATCGTTTGTGCATGCTCGTTCACCATCATAGCCAGCTCTTTATTTTTGAGGCCTCTACGTGCAATCTCTCTTTTAAGGATAATGCCGGGATGAATTCCTTTTATTTTATTAATTTCCGGGAGCATACATATTCGGTTTATTTATTCAAAAGTACATTAATTACGATAAATAAACAAATTTGTTTACTTTTTTAGTGGGGCTGAGATATTATTACTCGATAAGTATTACTTTTTAATGATCTTTTCGAAGTACCGTTTGGTTTCGTCTTGTATTTCAATGAAATATACGCCGGCAGGTAACCCGCCATCAATTTGAAAGCTGAAGGTGTTGGTGCCCGCATTCAGTCTGCCGCGGTAGAGTTCCCCGGTATGTTTTCCGGCGATATCGAGCAGTCTGATGGTGGCATTTTGCCTGTTGATACTCGAAAATTCAACCGTTACTGCGCTGCTAACCGGATTGGGATAAATGTTGATGTTTTGAACGCTGTGGATCTGTTGGTTAATGCCGTTATTGTATAGTTCAAAATTAAAATAATTGATGTTGAATTCGTTGGATTGGGCTTCAACTTTCATGGTGTAAAATCCGGCTTCGAGATAAGTCCAGTCGGAGAAATCCTGCCAGGTTTGCCAACCGTTGGTGGCAGAATAGTTTAGCTCAAATTCAATTGAATCGTTGAAGCTGATTAGCAGTGTGCCGCCGTTGTATCCGGCTATCCGGCCGGTTATGGTGTAAAATCCGTCCCGGGCAATTTGCACATGATATTTCATCCAGTCGCCGGCATCGATGTAGCCGACATTTTCCCCGCCGCCTGCATCTGAACAGGCTTCGGTTTGTATTCCTTCCATTTCAAAGAAGTGCTCGGCTTCAACTTTTCCGGGTATTGTGTGATATACGGCTCCGCTTCCCGTGGCGTTGTACACAAAAAATTGTTGCAGGTTTTCTAAAGACATTCCCCCAGCAGCAATGCCCGATCCGTTATACGAAAGTGAAATTTCTTCCTGCGGTTCAATGGCTGTATTCAAAGAAATTAACAATACACTTTCATCGTAATTTGCTAAGCTGATTTCGCTGATTAAATCGGGAACGGTGGCGCCATCAATATCAATGGTGAAATCGGCAGCAGAGGCATTCATGGTTGTAATTTTATCGGAAAGTGCCAGTTTTATGGTGTCGCCGGATTGGTTGGTCGATGCGGCATAGGCATAAAGGTTTTCTGCAATTGTGCTGGCTGGAAATTCGAGCAGACCGTGTTTGTATTCAAACAGCGGGGAATAGGTGTTGTCGCCAAAATTTATGGGTACCTGCATCATTGTTGCAGGCCAGGAATGTGTGAGTTTGCCTGTAGGCTGATAATCGCCAAAAAGCACTTCCGCAATGCCATCGCCTTCTGTGCCCGGGTACCAGGCGGCAATTGCAGCATCTGTGTAGGGCAACATTTCGCCAAAAATCACGGGCCGACCGGAAATTAAGACGGCAACAGTGGGAATTCCGTCTTTTTTAAGCTTTTTTATTAAGTTGATGTCCGTTTCTTCGAGGTTCAGCGATGTGCGGTCGCCGGCGCCTTCGGCATAGGGTGTTTTTTCGCCTATAACAACCACAGCCACATCTACAGAACCGGCATAATTCCCGTCTGCTGAGTAAATAATTTCGCTGGTTTCGGCCAGATTTGTTAAGCCGGCTAAAATGTTGGTACCGGTGGTAATATCTCCATTATCGCCTTGCCATGAAATGGTCCATCCGCCACATTGAGCTCCCAGATCGGCGGCTGTTTCGCCGGCGACTAATATGGTTTGATTGTTTTTTTGCAACGGTAAAACATCATTTTTCGCATTGAGCAAAACCATGGATTCCCGTACAACCTGGCGAGCCACATCTCTGTGTGCCTGCGAGCCGAAATTACTGCTCATTGTTGTGTCGGTAAACGGTTCTTCAAACAGGTTCAGTTTTAATTTCTGCTTCAATATACGGTGCACGGCATCATCTATCCGGCTCTGGCTTACTTCGTTGTCGTTGACCAAACTTGTTAAATGACCGATAAAAATTTCGTACCGGTCGGGCACCATCACCATGTCGATGCCCGCGTTGATGGCTCTTTTTATGGCTGTTCTGTAGTCTTCATCAATTTGGTCGACACCGGCCCAGTCTGAAACGATAAAGCCTTCGAAACCCAGTTCGTTTTTCAAAACATCGGTTAGCAAATAATCGTGTCCGTGCAGTTTTTCGCCGTTCCAACTGTTAAAAGAAGCCATTATTGTCCCGACGTCCTGATCAATAGCATCAATATAACCTTGCATGTGTATGGCACGCAGCGAATCTTCCGATAAAACCGTATTGCCCTGGTCGATGCCGTTTGTTGTTCCGCCATCGCCCACATAATGCTTGGCGCAGGCCAGAATGGTTTCATTTAAACTCAGGTCGGTGCCTTGTAAACCCAGCACTGACTGTGCAGCCATAATCTTTTGGATTTCGGGCGTCTCTCCAAATCCTTCATAAGTTCTGCCCCAACGCTCGTTCCGGGCCACGGCAATGCAAGGCGCAAAAGTCCAGTCGATGCCGGTAGCTGCTACTTCGCGAGCAACAATTTCGTTGGCTGTTCTGATCAGTTCGGGATTCCATGTGCAGCCCATGCCAATGTTGTGCGGAAAAATCACGGCTCCGTGAACATTATTGTGTCCGTGCACTGCATCGACACCGTAAATAAGTGGAATTCCGAGATTACTTTGTAATGCAGTACTTTGATAATTATCGTACATGGCAGCCCAGCTTTCCTGCGTGTTGGGATCCGGAGACGAACCGCCACCGCTCAGGAGCGAACCGATGCTGTAGGTGGCAATATCCTGATCGCTGATAAGTTCGGTGCGCTCAACCTGCGTCATCTGCCCGATTTTTTCTTCGAGGGTCATCAGGTTCAAAATACTATCTTCCTGTTGATCTATGGTTTGGTTCATGGCGCTCAGGCCCATGAACAGTATTGCCGAAAATATTGTAAAATGCTTCATTTTGTGTGTCTTTCAGGCGGTAAAAATAAGCATCTGTTTTGAAAAAAGACTAAAAAATGAAGTGAACGTGTACAAAAACAATACGGGCAGCAACCGACTGGTATTTCATACATTGCAGTTTTACATACCGCGAACCGGCATTAATTCCAGTATTGCAAGAACTTGCTTTTAATGTTTAATTTCAAAGAGATTGAAGTTCTTCACAGCACCGTCTTTAATATCAACATCTTCTACAAATGCAAAAGAGGGCCCCTGCCGGCACCAGGCAATAAAATCTCCCAGAGCCTCCTCACTGCCTTCGGCCTCGATATATACCTTCCCATTCGACAAATTTTCCACGAAACCTGTTACGCCAAATTCCATAGCTTTATCTCTAGCAGATGCTCTAAAGCCTACATTCTGCACCCTTCCTGAAATTGATAAGTTGTAGTGGTTCATGTTTTTTAGGTTTTTGAATTCATTATTATTTCTGTTATAGATACAATTTTAGCGCCGGTAGTGTTTAAACTTTGACAACATGCAGTTTTAGGGAGGCATGTTCGCCAGCGGTTTTGTAATTCTTCCGAAGTAAGTGTACAATTCCAACGATTTTTTCCCTGTATTTTGTTTTTTGAGCACAAAAATGCCTCCTTTCGCAGCAAGCTGACCCCATTCGAGTGCGGTACCACAATTTCACAGCCCCCGCAGGCAGCAGCCTGCAACCCAAATCTATATTTTTTGTTACATTTCTTTGCCCTATTCAAAAACCTTGTTATATTTGGAAAGCACCCGTAACCGGATAACAAACGTTTATGGAAAAGGGATAAACGAACGTAAATGTTCGCATATCTCCGGAAAATGGGAGGATATGAGGAATGATTGCGGGTATAGTTAATAGAATGCCGTTATATGCTAGTGCAATGCACGATTCGTAGTGACAAGTAAACATTAGTTGTGATTCATAAAAAAGAATCAATTGTAATTGTAGAGAATAAACCTAGTATGTCACAAATTGAACAAATTGTTTTACTAATGTAAATTAGGCCTTGAAATTGGATTAAAAGGATGAAATTTTAGAAAATGACATATTTACCCTCTGATATAAAATGGATAAAAAATGTAACTAATGCCCAAAATGGTAGTGCTTACATGGATAAAATTAGTGGAGAATTTACTTTACATTTCCCAAATAAACACAAAGGAAATGTGACTAAGCCGACTATTGGAGACATTATTCTAATATATCAAAAAATTGGGGGAAATAATGTATTTACTCATCTGGTAACTCCTGTTGACAATGAACTCCATGAAGAAAACAGACAAAATCATAAATATGGCAGAAGAGTAAATATTTTAGCTCATACACCAATCCAAGATGCTATTAATATTAGAGCAACTGATTGGTTAGATGTGAATTTCCAAGGAATTAGTCAAGGTAATGCATGTAAAATTGATAATATTGGAAGCGTATCAGCACCTGATTCATTAAAAGAAAATAGCTGGAATGTATTCAAACAATACTTTTTAGCAGACTATTTTAATTCAATAGTAATGACAGATTCTTTAACATCAGAAGTTGAGGAAACAGCTCCTGATTTATCTGTTTCAGAAGGAAAACAAAGATTAATTACTCATCTTGCAAGAGAGCGCAACAGAGATGTTATTAATCGAAAGAAAAGATATGCAATTCAAAATAACACATTTTATTGCGAAGTATGTGGATTTTCTTTCATTGAAAGTTTTGGTGTTGAATTTATAGAATGCCACCATATTATACCAATTTCTGAATCGGGAGAGAGAGAAACAAGTATAGAGGATTTAGCATTAGTTTGTCCAAATTGCCACCGAATGTTACATAGAAAAATTGAGGGGAAGTTTTTGACAATAGAAGAATTACAGACAAAATTAAATGAGCGAGCGCATATTAATGTGTAACAACATAAGTGGCTAAGTGATCTTCGAAATTTTTGACTATATAATCAACTGCTCGGAAAGTGCATCGAAATCATTTACCTTTCCTATACACAACGCTAATGATAAATAAAATCCATTCTGGTGTTAACGCCATGAAAACTAATAAACAAATACGTAATAATCTTGATTACCAAATTGAATTACTATCTTATTGATAGTTTTTTTCATAAAAACGGTTGAGAAATTGTGTATAATTGGTATAGCTTTGTCATGGCACTTACAATCATAAATTGTAAATTTGAAATCAATTAATTTGCTTTTGATGCAATGAAAATGGCAAAAAAACAATTAAATCGAATTAAAGTTGTTCTTGTTGAGAATGGCAAGAGTAATAAGTGGCTTGCTCAGGAATTGGGTAAAAATGAAGCCACAGTTTCACGTTGGTGCACTAATGATGTACAACCATCATTAGAGACATTGACAGAAATTGCAGAAGCATTGAATGTTAAAGTAATCGAATTGATTAAAAGCTAATTGCGATATGAGTAATGCTAGGTTAGTAGAATTGAAAAACAAACTTGCCTCTGAACTTCAAAAAGAAAATTCAGATAATGGGATTATTCTTTCGTTATCAAATGAAATAGCTAAACTAGATGAAACCCAGTTACGTTTTTCTGTTGACGCTGGAATAATTAATAGACTTGGGAAAGAGCTTGTAGGAAGACATGAAACTGCTGTTTCAGAATTAGTCAAAAATTCTTATGATGCTGATGCAACTGAAGTCAAATTACTTTTTGAAAATGCCTGGGATAAAGGAGGAACTTTAATTATTGAGGATGATGGTCATGGTATGTCAAAAAACCAATTAATTAACGGCTTCATGAGATTATCATCTGCAGACAAAATTCATAACCCAATATCTCCAAAGTACAATAGAACAAGAGCAGGTAAAAAAGGAATTGGCAGATTTGCAACACAAAGGTTAGGTGAAAGTCTGACAATAATTACCCAAACAGCTAATTCTGAAAATGCAATTAAATTAACAATTGACTGGAGCATTTTTGAGACAGATAAAGATTTATCAACTATTGCCAATAATATTGAATTTATTGAAAAACAAAAGGAAGAGGGAACAACTTTAATCATCAGTGGTCTTCGTGAAGGTTGGTCAGATGCCATGATTAAAAGAGTTTACAGATATACCTCAGATTTACTTCAACCATTTCCTTTGTCTAAAAAAAGGAAAGAAGAAGAAAAAAACAGAGTTGACCCTGGTTTTAGCAGCTCTTATTACAGGAAAGAAGGAAAAGAGACTCAAAAAGTAATCGATGAACAAGAAGCATTTTTAAATCATGCTCTTGCGGTAATCGAAGGCTATGTGTTAGATGATGGGCAAGGTTGTTGGGCATTAAAAAGCGATAAATTGGAATTTCAAGAAGAAATATTCTTGATAGGGAAAGAAAAAGACAACAACAATACAAAGTTCAATTATATTAAAGGTGTTCATTTTAAAGCGTATTATTTCATTTATGAAAAAAATCTTTTGCCTTCACAATTACTTTCCTTCATTAGAGAGGTGGGTGCGGAAAGAGGTGGTATACGGCTTTATAGAAATGGATTTAGAGTATTACCTTACGGTGAGAAAAGTAATGATTGGCTAAGACTTGATGAATCAGTTAAAAGGCGATATGTGTTGCCCTCACATGCTAATAATAACTTTTTTGGTTTTGTCGAAATTACTGATAGCTCAAGCGTAATATATGAAGAAACTTCTAGTCGAGAAGGAATTATTGAAAACGAAGCCTTTAATGAATTAATAGACTTTGTATATCGCTCAATGACAAGTGCCGTTGTAAAAGTAGCAGAATTAA
>CAYPSX010000126.1:0-11513 GCA_964413185.1 uncultured Bacteroidales bacterium | reverse complement strand
AGAGCCTGTCTATAAAGTGAAGTGTTTAGTTCAGAATGTTCGAGATCAAGGCGTGTGAGAATTTAAAACCGCAGCATACATAGGGTATGTGAGGATTTTAAATTTGAGCAACAACGCAGATATCGGACATTATGGACAAACACTATTTAATAAATGTAAGCGCCTTATTAATAGCATTCTGAATTCCCTCCGGATCTTTCCCTCCGGCTGAAGCAAAGAATGGTTGTCCGCCGCCGCCGCCTTTCATCTCTTTGGCTGCTTCGCGAACAATATTGCCTGCATGCAGGTTTTTATCTTTCACCAGGTTATCGGAAATCATAATGCTAAGGTTTGCTTTTCCGTTTACCGCAGCGCCCAAAACAAGGAACAGGTTATCTACTTCGTTTTTCAGTTGAAACGCCAAATCTTTTAATCTGCCGGCATCATCAACATCAATTTGTGTGGCTATTACGTTCATTCCATTGATTTCCTGCTTTTTTTCCAGCAGCTCTTTTTTTACTGACATGGCTTTTTCGCGGGCAAAAGTTTCCAGTTCTTTTTGAATTTTGGTGTTTTCTTCAACGACTTTCTCAACGGCTTTGGCCAGGTTTTTCTGGTTGTTGAACAGTTCGCCAATGGCAGCCAGTTCGTGTTGCTGCCTGCGCACCCGTTCCATGGCTTTTTTGCCGGTAATGGCTTCTATGCGGCGTATTCCGGCTGCAATGGATGTTTCGACAGTGATTATCAATAAGCCAATTTTTCCGGTAGCCGATGCGTGTGTTCCTCCACACAACTCAATGGAGTCGCCAAATTGAATTACCCGCACAGCATCGCCATATTTTTCACCGAATAGTGCCACAGCGCCCATTTTTTGGGCTTTGTCCATCGGGATGTCGCGATGCTCAGTTAGCGGAATATCCTGCCTGATGAGGTCATTCACAATATCTTCAACCTGTTCGATTTGTTCGCGTGTCATTTTTTCGAAGTGCGAAAAGTCGAAACGGAAACGTTCCGCTTCAACCAGCGAGCCTTTTTGCTCAACATGATCGCCAAGCACTTTGCGCAATGCGTGGTGCAAAAGGTGAGTTGCTGAGTGGTTGGCTTCTGTTTGCCGGCGTTTCGAGTCGCTTACAACAAGTTTTATTTTGCCCGATGTCTCTTTGGGCAGCTCTTTGGTAATGTGAACAATCAGGTTGTTTTCTTTTTGTGTATCGATAATCGAAGTTTTTTCGCCGTTTACTTCAATATATCCGGTATCGCCAACCTGGCCACCGGCTTCTGCATAAAACGGTGTTTCGGCAAATACAAGCTGGTACATGTCTTTACCTTTTGATTTTACTTTGCGGTAGCGCAGTAACTCTGTTTCTGTTGCCGTGTGCTCATAACCAACAAATTTGACATCCATGCCCGGGTTTACTTCAATCCAGTCTTTGGTTTCTATTTTTGAAGCTGAACGCGAACGGTCTTTTTGTTTTTTCATTTCCGCTTCAAATCCCTGCTGGTCAATCTCAAAATTGTTTTCCTTGGCAATCAGCGCTGTCAGGTCGACCGGAAAACCGTAGGTATCATACAATTCAAATACAGATTTTCCATCTATTACGTTTGTTTCTTCATTGTGGAGGGCCTTCATTTTTTTGTCGAGCAGTGTAATGCCTGTTTCCAGTGTGCGCAGGAATGTGGCTTCTTCTTCGTGTATTACTTTGGTGATGATTTCCTGCTGACTTTTTAATTCGCTGAAAGCATCGCCCATTTCCTGTACAAGTGTTTCTACGAGTTGGCTGATAAATGGCTCGCTTTGTCCGAGGAACGTGTAGGCATAGCGAACAGCACGACGTAAAATCCGGCGAATTACGTATCCGGCCTTGTTGTTCGAAGGCAATTGGCCGTCGGCTATAGCAAATACTACAGCTCTCAGGTGATCGGCCACAACGCGCATGGCAATGTCGGTTTTCTCATTATCGCCATATTTCAGGTTAGATAATTGCGCAATTTTTTGGATGATGGGCTGGAAAACATCGGTATCGTAATTTGATGTTTTTTCCTGCAATGCCATGCACAGGCGCTCAAAGCCCATACCTGTATCTACATGTTGGGCCGGGAGTTGTTCGAGTTTGCCATTGTCGCGGCGATTAAATTGCATAAAAACGAGGTTCCATATTTCAACCACCTGTGGATGATCCTGGTTGATGAGTTCTACGGCATCTTTTGCCTTACGCTCATCATCAGTTCGCAAGTCAATGTGAATTTCTGAGCAGGGACCACACGGCCCGGCAGCGCCCATTTCCCAAAAATTATCTTTTTTTGATCCGTTTAAAATATGTGATTCGGGTAGATGATCGTTCCAGAATTTGGCTGCTTCGTTGTCGCGCTCCAGATTGTCTTCCGGATCGCCTTCAAAAACAGTGGCATACAAACGCTCAGGCGAAATTTTGAATACGTCTGTCAGCAGTTCCCATGCCCAGTCAATGGCTTCGCGTTTAAAATAGTCGCCAAACGACCAGTTGCCAAGCATCTCGAACATGGTATGATGATATGTGTCGTGGCCAACCTCTTCCAAATCGTTGTGTTTACCTGATACACGCAAGCATTTCTGTGAATTTGCAACTCGTGCCGATGGCGCCTCTTTTTGCCCGAGAAATATTTCTTTGAACTGGTTCATCCCTGCATTTACAAACATCAGGGTAGGATCGCCTTTCACTACCATAGGTGCCGATTCAACAATTTTGTGTTGTTTCGACGAAAAAAAATCTTTAAATGCCTGCCTTATTTCGTTAGCCTTCATCATTTTTCTGCTGGTTTATTGATTTAGAATAAATTAATTATTGTAATTTTAAGCAATTTCAATTAATTTTGCTTTTTTGAACGACCACAAAGTAAATAAAAAAATGCCAAAGTCCAGATATCGTTTTAACCCGGAAACGCTTCATTACGAAAAAATAGAATTGACGATTAAAGAACGCATTGTGCGTGCTTTACCCCGGGTTTTTGCCGTAATGATCATCACAACATTTATCATTTTTTTGATTTCTGATTTTATTGATACGCCTCAGGAGCTGGAATTAAAACGTGAAAATGATCAGCTCAGGTTCCATTATGAAATGTTAAGCAAACGAATGGCAGAGGCAGAAAAGGCGCTTAACGATATTCAACGCCGCGATAAAAACATTTACCGCATCATTTTTGAAGCTGAACCGCTTGCCGATGAAATGAGAAATCCCGGTGTTGGCGGAATTGATCAGTATAGGAATATCGATTTGGATATTATTTCCAAAACATCAAAACAGCTCGATGAGTTGTCCCGTAGCATGGTCGTACAATCTAAATCATACGATGAAATAATTGATTTGGCGAAAACAAAAAAGCAGTTTTTTAAATCGGTTCCGGCAATCAGCCCCATTTCAGATCGTAATTTTAAACGTTTTGCTTCAGGGTTCGGATACCGCATCCACCCCATTTATAAAACGCGAAAAATGCATACCGGCATCGATCTATCTGCTCCGCGCGGTACAAAAGTTTATGCCACAGGTAACGGAAAAGTAGTGAAGGCCGGAAAGTCTAGTGGTGGATATGGTAAGGTTATTATTATTGATCACGGGTTTGGTTATAAAAGCTTGTATGCGCATTTGAATTCTGTCGATGTGCGCAAAGGACATATAATAAAACGAGGAGAGTTTATCGGTACTGTGGGAAATACAGGCCGAAGCATTGCTCCTCACCTGCACTACGAGGTACGGTATTTCGATAAACCCGTTGACCCGGTAAATTATTATTTCAACGACCTTACACCGGAAGAATACGAGCAAATGCTTGTTATTTCTTCGCGTCCAAATCAAAGTTTCGATTAATCCACAAAATGGTATTTCATGCGTAAATTGTTTTTAATCCTGATTATAATCAGCCTGTCGCTTACATCATTTACACAAGAAAAAAAGATAGTACGTACAGACATTGGAAATCAATCTGAACCTGAAAATGCAGAAGTCAGAATGACCCTTACGGAACGATTTCAACACTATTCTGCATATACAAAAAACCCGAACGATCATTTCGACAAAACCATATATTCCCCTAAATCTGTATTGATTTTGGAGAAAAAGGATAAATTTTACGTTAATAGTTTGGAAGGATACAGCACAAGTGTGTATAAACTTTCAGATATGACCCGGCAAAAAGTTATCCACCATGCTTTCAATCTCAATCATCAGATGCTTTTCAGGGATACTTTTGCTTTCGATTATAAATTTACAACCCGCTCTTCACATTATAACCTTTTCAAAGGCAAGCCCGTTGAAGGATGTTTTTCGCACAACGGAAAATATTTGTGGGTAACCTACTATCGCAGAAGTTTCGACCGTAATGCCATTGATCCCTCGGCGGTAGCTATTATCGATACAGATACTGATGAACTTGTTCGGGTAATGCCCACGGGCGTTTTGCCCAAAATGATTGCGGCTTCGCCGGATAATAAGCACATTGCCATTACACATTGGGGCGATAATACAGTGGGGCTGATCAACATAGATACTAATGACCCGGCTGAATTTAAGTATGTTAAGCATTTGGTTGTGAATAAACGTTTGTATCCTGATTATTCGTCCAATGAAAAAATAAACCGCGATCATGGTTGCGGGTATTGCCTGCGTGGCACGGTTTTTACACCAGACAGCAAATATCTTTTAGTTGGCCGAATGGGCGGCGGCGGAATTGCTGTTTTTGATGTTGAAGAAAAAAAGTACCTGAAAACTATTTTTGGCATGCACCGCAATTTGCGACATATCGTGATTAATAACGGATACATATACACGGGAAATAACGTTTCAGGTTATGTAGATAAAGTAAACCTCGATGAATTTATTGAATTCACACTCCATGGCGATGGTACTACTTTAAATACCTGGCAGAGTGAATATGTAGGAGTAGGAGTGCGCACCGTAGTTGTTTCGCCCGATGGTAAGTATTTATTTGCGGCTGTGAACAATAAGAGTAAAATTGTAGCTGTGCGAACAAATGACATGAAAAAAGTAGCTGAAATAGCGGCTGATTCGTTCCCCGTTGGAATGGAAATTAATGATAAAGGCGATAAAATAATTGTAACTTCACAGGGGCGAGCCAAATATGGAGGTGGAAACTCAGTGATGGTTTTCAATGTTGAATATTTGAAATGATTTTATTAATTTTACTGCATGCCATATAAAGAACCTAAAATAGAAAAGCTTTTTTACTCCATGAGCGAAGTTGCGGAGATGTTCAATATCAATGCATCAACCATTCGCTACTGGGAAAAGCACTTTAGCCACCTGAAACCCAAGAAAAACAACCGTGGCAATCGTCAGTTTACTCAGAAGGATATTGACGATATTAAGCTTATATATCATCTGCTCAAAGAGCGGAAGCTTACCATAAAAGGCGCTCAGGCCAAAATAAAAGACAATAAAAACGATGTGGTGGAAAATAGTGCCATTGTCGACCGGCTTAATCGCATAAAAGATATGCTGATTGAGGTACGCGAGAATCTGTAATTGTTTCTGACAAGACATTTTTCTTTACCGAAAACAAACGATATTCGTTCTGCAAGTCACAGGGTGAATTGTTTATTGCCATTTTTACAAAACAACTTGTACAGAACATTTGTGAGGTAGAAGAGGCTATTTTAAATGAGATTTTACAAGAAAGAACGGGGCGTCAGAAGCGCCCCGTTCTTTATGTTTTTATTTATTTTTAGTCTTTTATTATACGCACTTACTGTGCTTCAATGTATTCGTTTAAATCGTCAATAGTAAGTTCGTATTCAAACGCGTCATTAACTTTGTAATAATTGTTTGTATCGAAGCAGTATTGGTATGCAAATTTTGCAATTTCCAGGCGTGAATCTTCGTAATCCATCACTCCCATAATTTGTTTAATCTGATCTGCGCGCAGGCAGTTTGCCTTAATGATTTGCTTTGCCGTTGTAATTTTTGAATCTTCAAAAGTTTTGGACGAAATGCTGTTTTTCGCAGAATTGAAGTCTGTGGAACCCATCGGCTGACATCCCGTAGTGGTTTGTGTTGTTTCTTCTCCGGTATTTGTTGTGTTCGATTCGGTGGATGATGTGTTGACTGTAACGGTGGTATTGCCGGTCATGTTGCCGCCGGTTGTTGTGGTAGTTGTCGATGATGAGGATTCGGTTACGGTCATGTTTACATCACTGCCATTAATGTTAGCGTTTACAGAAACTGTTTCGCCTGTTTCCGGGTCTGTTACGGTGGCTGTTACGTTTCCTGTTTCACCATCGGAATTCATGTTTGTGTTAATGGATACTTGTTCGCCGGTTTGAGTTGTAGAGGTGTTATCAACTGTTACTGTTTCTGTTTCAACAGGCTCTTGTGTAGCCTTTTTTTGTGGTAGCGACGCTTCTCCCTGGTAACGGGTTATCCATTTCCCATTATTTTTTTGTTTTACCAGCACTTTCATCAATTTTCCCGGGCGTACCATAATGGGCTGTTTAATTTTGAGGTTGTTCTGGTTGGGGAGTGTCACCAAAACACGAATATGCTCGGCCGTAATGTCATATTCAGTAACCGACGTTTTTGGCTTGTGGTTGATAACTTTTCCGTCAATACTTACCTGAAAAGGTTCACCATCTGAAAATACTTCTAGTGCAGCGGGTTGCGCCATGGCTATAAATGCAGCCAGTAATAATACGATTGTGATGTGTAGTTTTTTCATAGCTTCTCTAGTTAAGTGGTTTTACTATTATTTTAATGCTGCAAAATACAAAATATTAACTAAAAATGCATTTAATTTTTTTAGTGCTTTTATTCTATTCTCCAGATATGATGTAATGATCGGATGAATAAACTGTTTTTGGTTACTGCAAAAGAAGCATAAATTGGTTCGTGTAAATCTGATGTGCAAACTTTTCTTTTTTCAGCAGAGCCCTGGTAAATGGTTGTTTTGCCGCTCAGATTAGTAAAAAAGATGTTGTCATTGATAAGTACCGCTGAAGCATAATATCTGCCCGGAATTCTTTCGTGCCACAAAACTTTTCCGGTTTTGCTGTTTATACAATTTATATTTCCACTGCCGGATACGCTGAAAATCATTTGGTTGTGTAGTATTGGTGATGCGTATATGTGTCCTCTGTTTTTTACTCTCGTTTTCCAAATCAGGGCACTGTCGGCACTGATTAACTTTTTGGTGTCGAAAGCGAACATGTACTTTCTTGTTGAAATATATGCCGTAGCAGAGTCCGTAATAATCGATGCTACATGTTCGTATTCAGTATGGCTTAATAGTTTTACACTGTTTACTTCTTCTCCTGTTTCTGCTTTATATGCTGAAAGTCCGTAAAAACCCTGGCAAATTATATAATCCGTGCCCCTAACAGCGAAAATCGATGGAGTTTGATGTACACCGTGGATTCCTTCCCACGATTTACGATTTGTTTTCCATATAATTTTTCCGTTATTTTTGTCAATAGCAGCTATGTAGGGTGCCGGCGCCTGATCATTTAGAATGATGATGCTGTTTTGGTACAACATGGGTGATGCTCCAATTCCATGGACGCTTTTGAAGGGTAATTGTGTGTTTTTGAAAATGATTTTCCCATCCATGTCAAGGCAAAAAAGTCCGGGCGAGCCAAAGTATGCATATATTTTATTTTTCGAAATGACAGGCGTGGGAGTTGCCGGTGAATTGTCTCCATGTATGTTGGGATAGGCTTCTGTAAATAATTTATTTTCCCATTTTATATTTCCTGTTTCAGCATCTAAACAAATCACAACACCATCATAAGAGTTGCTTTTGGGAAGGAAGTTTTTGCTTACAAAAATTGAGAACATAAGCACTACAAGGGCAATTGCAAGCAATTTTGTAATTTTTGTGTGATGCTTAATATGAAAAAATGCACTTGAAATAAACCATAGAAATATAGCTACATATAGAAACCTGAAGTAAAGTATTGTATCTCTCGATGCTATTTTCATGTTGGCAATTACGGGTTCGCCATCGTAATATGTGTATTGCAGACTTCGATAAAGTCCATAACCATAGCCACCAATAACGATTGCTCCAATAATAGTGGCAATAAAGATTGTTTTTAAAGAAAAGTTAAGCGGAATATAAAATGGCCGTGAATTAAAAAAATGCTTTTTAGACAAAAAAGATAATAAAAAAAGTAATGAAATAATTGAGGCCGGTAAAATAAGGGAATGAATAAAAACATTGGTATAGAACCAGTCTGTCTCTAATACATAATAACCTGGATGTGGCCTAAAAACATACATGATGAAAGCTAAAACAATGAAAAGCCCGGCAAAAGATAAGTTTGTCACTATGTTTCCTTTAGCGTGCAAATGCGCATAGGCTAACCATAAAAAAATATTCACAAACGAAAAGCACCATTGAAAAAAGACATCCGTATGGTGATATTCAGGTGCCCTTTCAAACAGAATTCCCTTTTGCGTTAAATAAGTAGCAGCGGCCAAAATCATTCCCATGGCCAAAATTGAAATCAGGCTTTGTAGGCTAGCTTTAGATTTGCTTATGATTTTATGATAAATGAGCGTTGAAAAATGAATAATAATCAAGAGGTTGATGAAGATAATCAGATATTTCAGGCTTGTGGTAACGAGCTTGTTTGGTTCGTTTTTAACAGCAGTTGTAACGATTACATTATTGCCGGAAACAACAGGGGAGGAATGCCCTTTGCCCGGGATAAACGTTTTCCATGCTATATTTTTAGTAGTGTCCCAATCTAATGAAACCGTAGAATTTATTTGTTTTCCTTGTTTCTCTAATCCACGCCAGCCGTTCCATTCTTCGGAGGGTGATTGTGCAGTAACCAGGTTTATGACCATGACAAGAAAATAAGTAAAGAAGAATAGTTTTTTATTTGTGACAGCCATTTTGTGAATTTTTCAGAAATATAATGATTTTATCATTGAAGTTTTAATGATTTTATTGTTCATAAGAAAAATGGATTAAAAAATCAGTCTGTTTTCCCTAACTTTACCGCATGAATCGCATCGACCGAATATCAGCAATCCTTATTCATTTGCAAAGCAAGCAGGTGGTGAAGGCACAGGAAATGGCTGAACGTTTTGGCGTGAGCAAGCGTACAATTTACCGTGATATTCGTTCATTGGAAGAGGCCGGTGTGCCGCTTGGTGGAGAAGCCGGAGTGGGGTATTATCTGGCCGATAACTATCACCTTCCACCGGTTTCGCTTACGCGCGAAGAGGCCGGTGCATTTATTGTGGCCGCAAAATTGATGGAAAAACACTCCGATTTTGGTATCAATCAACAGTTTCAGTCAGGTTTAACAAAAATTCGTTCTGTGTTGCGCAATTCCGATAAAACGTATCTTGCCAATATCGAGAATCAAATTGAAGTACTCAAGGTTGCCGATGAACGAAAAAGTTCTGCTGCAAACCCGCATCTTTCCCAAATTATGCAAGCTATGAGTGAACACAAAATGGTTGAGATTACATATAAATCAGCTTACAAAAATGAACAAACCCAACGCATGGTGGAGCCATACAATATTTGGTTCTACAGCATGAACTGGCACCTGATTGGGTTGTGCCACAAGCGCGATAGTTACCGCGATTTTCGTATTGACCGTATTCAGCAGGTGATAATTACCGAAAGAAATTACGAAAAACCTGCCAATTTCTCCATAGAACATTATTTTGAGGAAATGATGAAGAAAGAGGAGTTGTTTAGTGCGCGTTTAATAATTTCAAATGAAGTCTATACCCATATCCAGAACACACGCTATTACTTCGGTTTTGTGAGCGAAGAAAAAATTGATGATAACTATTATCAGATGGATTTTCTTGTGAATGATTTGCAATACCTTGCGCGGTGGGTGATTACGTTGGGAAATCATGTAGAAATTGTATCTCCCAAAACCCTAAAAGAAATTGTTTTGAAAGATATTGAGGTGCTTTCGCAGCATTACAAAGATTAATTTCCCTTATATATTGAGTAAAACCTGGACATATAATGTTGATATGTCCAAAAAAATCGAAAAAATGGACATGTTTGTGAATTGACTACAAAAAATTAGAAGCATTGTTTGTGGCGTAACTTATTGTTTGTGAGGCTATTGTTGTTTCACAGTGATTTTTTTACAATTCGTGTCACCCTGCTGACATACTGTTGTCACACCCCCACTTTACATTTGTTCCATCAAACAATTAAATCAATTAAAAATGGAACAAAAAACGATTCAGTCGCAAAAGGTTTACTACAAAACCGTAAAAACCAACCTACGAAACATCCAGAAGTACGTTGGTGCACTTCCGGCAGAAATTATGGATGAAGCTACACAGCTTGAACTTGATATTTGCGGACCCCAAATATGGAGATACATCGGTAGTGACGGAAATCCTGAAACGGAATTTACGCTACAAGTTGGACTGCCTGTTGATGGAAATTTGGACAAGGTTGAGGGAATTGGCGAATTCGATGCATTCAAATGTGTAACGTTCATACACGAAGGTTCATGGGCAGATTTTGGAAAAGCTTATGAACGCATTATCGGCGAAGTTATGGTAGCCGGACTGAAAATGAACGGTGAGTCACGGGAAATATATCATCAGGTCGATTTTGAAAATGAAACCAATAATGTGACAGAAATTCAAATAGGAATCCAATAAACAATCAAATCATGAAAAGATTAATTATTGCAACATTACTCGGTGTTGTTTCAGGTTTTATTTGCTACACATTAGCCTCCGGCGGACAGGAAATTGCCTTTTGGATGGCTGTAAGTATGATCATCAGCCGTACTTTAATTGGCTTTGCCATTGGAATCAGTCGTTTTAAAATGGGACACTGGGCCATTCATGGTGCCATTATGGGATTTATTTTTAGTCTTCCCGGTGGTTTTGCTGTAATGGTCGGGCCTGTAAATCCCGATTATGGTACTACAACCATGTTCTTTATGACAACTATCATGGGTGTGTTCTATGGTGTGATGATCGAGTTGATTACTTCGGTTGTTTTCAAAGCCAGACAATAAAAAGACGTGCCATCGGATGAATAGTCAATATAATCATCCGATGGCTTTATTATATGCCGATTTTGGAAAATGTACCAAATTTTGGTATATTTGTGTAAAATATTTTATTATGAATAAGAACACATCCATATCTTTGGGAGAATATTTTGAGTCGTTTGTGCGCAATAGTATTTCAAACGGCAGATATAAAAATGCAAGTGAAGTAATTCGTGCCGGACTTAGACTTTTAGAAGAGGAGGAGAGTAGGGTTATTGCTTTAAAAAAGGCTATTCAGGAAGGTGTTGACAGTGGTATAGATCATGAATTTGATTCCCGGCAACATCTTGAGTTTTTGAAAGCAAAAAGACGTGCAAATGGCTAAGTTCGTATTAACCCACAAGGCCGTTGCTGATTTATCAGCAATTTGGAACTATACTTTTGATGAATGGTCTGAGGAGCAGGCCGACAAGTATTATAAAATGCTCATTAATACATTTACTGATATCTCCCTTAACCCACAAATTGGTAAAAACTATGAAGGAGT
>CAYPSX010000125.1:11183-11528 GCA_964413185.1 uncultured Bacteroidales bacterium | reverse complement strand
ATATGAGGAATTAGCCAAACTCAAGTCGGCTGAATTACAAATTCAGCCGAACAACAAAAACGCGAAGTTTAAATAGAAACGGTACGCTAAGCCGAATTCATGTATTGAGCGCGGTCGAAATATGTAATTCGGCTTCCGGTGCCTTTGCAAATAACCCTTTGCAAATAACTGAAATTAAAACTATTGGAAACGAAACGGAAAAATCACAAGGGGGGGGGTTCTGGCAACCACTAAATAGCTATTTTTTGAAAAATGTGCGAATTTTCGCAACCCGGTTTTTTATCTTTTTAATCCATTTATCAACGAATTTATCATTATCATCTTTTTTGTCATTTTTTTGCTCTC
>CAYPSX010000125.1:0-11173 GCA_964413185.1 uncultured Bacteroidales bacterium | reverse complement strand
TATCTTATACCTATTCAGTCATTCATCAGTTTGTTCTTTTTTTAAACTGATATGAAATTTTAAAAAAAGGTTTTTATCTTTTTAAACCATCTACCAATAAATTTAACATTGACATCTTTCTTCTTATTATTTTGCTCACCTATTAACAAAGCAACAGGTTTAAGTTCCTCATACTCTTCGCAAACCACTTTTAACATGGCGGCGAAGGGTAAAAACAAAACCATGCCGGCTATACCCCAAACCGAAGCACCGATAATAATGCTTAGAATTGAAGCTAATGGGTTGATTTTTAAATTTCCTCCCACGATTTTTGGTGTCAGAAAATTGCTTTCAATAAACTGAACGGCCCAGAAGAAAATAGCGATGGATATTGGCATCCACAGGGAATCGTAGGATATAAAAGCATACAATATGGGAATGGCGGCTCCCAAAATGGTTCCGGCATAAGGAATAATGGCTAATATTCCGGCCAAAAATCCAAAAAGGAAAGGACTGTCAATGCCAATAATCCAAAGCCCGATACTGTTCACTAATCCCAGGATAAAAATAACAACCATCATTCCAAGAATATACTGCTGACCTACCTTCTGAACAGATTTAGCCATTTTATAAGCTTTTTCTCTATGCTCCAGGGGATAAAAACTAACAAAAGCGCGGACCAGCCCTTTTCTGTAAATTAATATCAGGAAGGCGAATATAAGGGAAGTTAATATTCCAAAAATAACATTCGTTGTGCTGCTGAAAGTTTGACTTAACAATACGTTAGCCGACTCACTTAGCCAGCTTTTGAGCTTATCTAACAACTCTCCTTTTTCTAATTGTGGTAAAAACTCAAAGTTTTTATTGATGAATAGTGTGGCGTCAGCAAAAACATTGAGCACTTTTCCTTTAAAATTAATTAAGTCTTCTGAGAAATGAATGATTTGATTTGAGAAAAGAAAAATACCTCCTCCAATTATCAATAATAAGCTCAAAATAGATAGTGAAGCCGATGCTATTTCATTTGCACCCCAGGATTCAAATTTTCGTACTGCAGGGAAGAGTATAAACGCTATTAAAAAGGCAAATGCAATAGGAATAAGCACTGGTTTTGCCAAAACTAAAATTGCAAATAAGCCCACAACTGTGGCTATCGCATAAAATACTTTTTGAAAAGACAGGTGCATAATAATAAAGTTTAAAGTTGCATTTATTAACTGTTTATTTTTTAAATTTTGAAATATTAACTACCGATAAAAGACAATCTTGCTCTTCCAGAGTTACTATACCTTCAATAAAAGCATAACACAATGGCTTATTTTCATAACCGAGCATCACTTCGCACGATTCTTTTTTGTTCGTTGAATACACTTTACGCAAAAATTCGTTAAATATTGATTTTGAATCTTCGTGTACAAATAGTTTGAAATTAGCATCGATTAATGAAAACCGTTTTTCCCGGAGTATCTCAGCACCTGAGAAGTTCAAATCATGAATTACACCCTCCTGATCGATTGTAAAATAGCCCATTGGAGAAAAATCGTACAACATAGTGTATTTCTTCAGGGCCTGCTCGGCAGTCTCATAAGCCTGACGCAACTCTTCATTTTGCATTTCTAACTCAATCTGGTGCACCTGCAACTCATGTACAAGCTTTTTAGTATCTGCTTCAAGATTCTCCTTGTCTATTTTTTTTTGTTTTTCATTTAGCAGTTCTTCGGCTTTCTTACGTAGCATTTCAGCATTTGTAAAATCTAGTTCTTCGGTAGTCATGGCATCAATATTTTAGTTTATCAAATTTATTATGTTCTTACTTTTCACTAATTAGTCTGTCAATAAAGTCAGTGTCTGGTTCATAATGTTCGAGTTCAAAGCCTGTCCCGCATTTATCGGGAGCTTGCGAAGTATTTAAAATCAAGGAGTCCCGATTCTCGGGATGACTGTTTTAAATACGAGCATAACGTGATACATTGAGCATGTCGAAATGCAGAAATCGGACATTATGGACAGACACTAATTAGAATCAATCCTGTTGGTTTTTTAAAATGGTTTAACAGGATGTTTATACTCCATTCGACATCAATTATTTTACCGCCGGATGCATTTACCCGGGTTTTATATTTGCAATTTTCCGTTTTATGCAAAATTTTATTCAAATCTTTAGCAACCTTTTCCTGGTTTGATTCCGGAATAAATTGCTGAATAAAATTCTTATTAAGTGTTGATTTATGTTTTTTTCCGAATAGTTTTTCGGCTTGAGGGTTAAACTCCAATACATTCATATCGGTTGATAATCGAACGATAACATCTGATGATGAATTTAGTATTAAACGATGCATTTGATTGGTTTCCATTAATTCGCCTTCCAGTTGCTTAATATTTGAATTGTCTATAAAGGTAATTACCAAACCATCTATTCGATCGTCTAACGTGCGATAAGGCATAATGCGAACGGAAAACCACCGGCCATCTTTTGTGGGAATTTGTTTTTGGATAAAAGCAAGGGTTCGCAAAACTTCGCGTGCATCGTTCGCCAGTTCGGGATAAGAAAGGTCTGATACCAAATCGGTTAATGGCCGTCCTATATCACTTTTTATTAGTTTAAAAATTTTTGTTGCTTCATTGGTGTACCGACGAATATTTAACTCTTTATCGAGGAACAATGTAGCAATATCCGTGCTATTCAGCAAGTTTTTCATATCGCTGTCCATTCGCAAAAACTCATCAATTTTGGACTGTAGTTCTGCATTTAATGTTTCCAGTTCTTCATTCAGGCTTTGCATCTCTTCCTTTGAGGTTGTAAGCTCTTCGTTAGACGATTGCAACTCTTCGTTGGTGGATTGCAATTCTTCGTTGGTAGATCGTTGTTCTTCCTGGGCAGTTTGCATCTCTTCGATGTAGCTCTGCAATTCTTCACGTGCACGTCGCAACTCCTCTTCCAGTTCTGCCTGCTTAATACTATCTATACTTTCGTCTCCTTTTTTTGACTTTAATTTAATCTCATCGGTTTTGGGCAGATCAAGAAAAACAATCATGATCAAACCTTTCAAAGCATCGGGCTTATCGATCCATTGAATTTTTACGTCTACGCCTTGAGCACCACTATTTGTGTTTACTTTTAAATGGTGTAAAACTACGGTTTCTTTTGTTTTTAAAGCTTTACGAAATGCAGAAGGAAATTCATTGCGCAAACCTTCGCGCAGCATGGCAAAAATGTTCATGTTCGCCTTACCAACTGATGGCTCCAGGTATTTTCCGGTACGCCCGCTTATGTATATAATATCGCCCTGGTCGTTTACTAAAACTCCCGGAGGTGAAAAATGCTGCAATAAAAGCTGATCGGCTAAAGATTGGATATTCATATATGATTTGGCTGTGCTTTCGTTTTTAATACGGGTAGGAGAATTTTGGGAAAATGAAGATGGAAAATCAGATAATTCAGTTACCTGAGTAGTAGGTGAATGTTTAAAAATTTTAAGTTTGTCGTCAACTGTTGAAAACAGATGATTTTGATTACCAAGCGTTTCAGAACTCCCCAAAACTACAATTCCATTGGGATTAAGACTATAAGAGAATAGTTTGAGGATTTTCTTTTGCAACTCGGGCTCCATATATATAAGCATGTTACGGCACGAAATAATATCTATTTTGGTAAAAGGAGCATGCATAGTAATATTGTGTTTTGCAAATACCACCATTTCCCGTATTTCTGTTTTAATACGATAGCCCTCCTCTGTTTCAACAAAAAAGCGACTCAGTCGTTCGGGTGAAACATTGGCCGAAATATTTTCAGCAAAAACGCCTTTTCTTGCTACATCTATAGCTTCACTGTCGAGATCGGTTGCAAATATTTGCAACGAAATATTATTTTGATAATTCTTTTTTTCAACAGCTTCTTTAAATACCATGGCTAATGAGTAAACCTCCTCACCGGTTGAACACCCCGGCACCCATGCTCGTAAAATGGAACCTTTTTGCATGTCATCAACCAAATTTGGAATCACTGTTTCTTTTAGTTTTTCCCATAACCCGGGATCACGGAAAAAGCTGGTTACGCCTATCAGCAATTCTTTAAAAAGAATATCCATTTCTATAGGATTTTCCTGCAAGAAATGCACATACGAGCTAATCTTATCGATTTTATGAACCCCCATACGCCTTTCAACCCGGCGATATATGGATTTCTTTTTGTACAACGAAAAGTCATTGCCCGTATGCGACCGGAGTAAAATAATTATTTTTTCGAACGCACTTTTATCCTTATTATCGATAACATGATCTGATTTGATGACCGGAATTCGATTGAAGAAATCATGAAGCCTCAAGGGCAAATCGTTCGCCGGTGCAACAATGTCTGCAAGCACTGATTTCATAGCTTTTTGAGGCATACTGTCGAATTTTGCCGAGGAAGGTTCCTGTACCATTACAATACCATTTTGCTCTTTAATGCTGCGGATACCAATACTTCCATCAGAACCCATGCCTGAAAGAATAACGGCAACTGCACGTTCCTTTTGATCGTCGGCCAGGGTTTGCAAAAAATAATCGATGGGAAGTCGTAATCCTCTTGTTTCAACCGGTTCAAAAAGATGAAGAACTCCTTTCAATATAGACATGGTTTTATTTGGAGGAATAACATAAACTACATTCTGTTTTACAGGCATTCGGTCTTTAACCTGCATAACTTTCATTTTGCTAGTGCGTTGCAGTAGTTCTGGCAACATCCCTTTATGGGTAGGATCGAGATGCTGGATAACAATATATGCCATATTGCTGTTTTCCGGTACATTTTCCAGATATTGCTCCAAAGCATCTAACCCTCCGGCAGATGCTCCAATACAAACAATTGGAAAATGGCGGGTAACTGTACCCGTTTTGTGTTCTTCTAATTCTTCTGTCATTTCGGCTTTCTGGTTTTCATTTTTCGTGACATCTCTCAATGGCTAATTTTTGTCATGGCCCGGTTCAATAGCATCACGTTTTAACAAAATCATGTAATATCCTTATCATTACAAACTTAACACAAATAAGTCAACAAACTTATGTTTTACCCAAATTGAGCGATTCACGCTCATTATCTTAAAAATCATTTTATAATTCGTTTGTGAATAATTGTATAAAGTTAAAACTCAATGAGGATTTTGTTTTACAAAACTTTGAGAAAAGTTTACATAATTCACAGATTTTTAGGAAGGAGGCGGGTAAAGTGGCAGTATGCATATCTTCCGCCGACAATTTTTTTCTTACGTGCATCATCGACCAGTCGCGGCGGCCTTGTTGCATTGCCATGGTACCGGGACTCTCAGCTACAACGCACTTTCGCTCCCGTTATAGGTTCAGCGAACGTAAACGATGATAATCAAAAGCAAAAAAACAACCACTTATCCATCATTTCTTAGCTGATATTTCCCTCACTATGCGCCTCACCGGATACACATTTTTATTTTTATCCCACCACTTAGTACGCTCATAGAACCAGTTAAGCTGGGTCCAGGAACTGTTTTTTGCCTGTGGATTTTCTTTCAAAAACGCGTCAAATTCTTTACGCAGACCCGGATTTTCTTTCAGCATTTTCCGGGCCAATCCTTCCATCACATAGGTTTCTGCATACTCTTTCTGTTCGAAAATGGCGTTGAAAAAGCCCCATTTCAGAAATGAATCGGGACTTTGTGGTTCCAACATCCAGGCAATAAGCCGCGCTGCAGGCTGAGCAACGGGAATAAGATACGAACCTGTAGGAAATGTGGTGGAATCCCGGCGTGTTATCAATTCAAAGTCACGAACACTCATTCTTCCTTCAAAAGGTCGATTACTAAATTCCACGTTTTTGAAAACAACCGTTTCAGTTGCCAGTGTTTTCTGCTCTCTGAGCTCTGTCATCTCAATTCCATGCAACTTTAACCGTTCAATTACGGCATGCCACTGAGCAGGAACAATGTAGGCCTCTGGTAAATTTACGTTATGCTTTGCTTCTGCATAACGGTGCCACGGCAAATGAAACGTTTTCTTCTCTCCTTTCCGGTATTGAAACCAATCGCCGCCGGTGAGATCGCTTTCCACAATATCGTACTCAATACCAAGGAAATCCACAGTATCGTGCTTTTGCGAATTTTTGTACGCTACGGTGAATGGTTCATCTAAAAACGATGGTTGTTGCACAAGACTATCGGCATTGGCAATCCGTTTTTGCAATTGTTTTCCGTTTACATTCAATTGGTCAATGGTTAACTCTATCATTTTTTTCGTGGCCAGCACACGTTCTTTGTACGGTTTGAGCATGTGTGTTTCGATAAGCAGACCGGGACGGTTTTTCAATGCTGTGTAGCCCTGCGAAAGCATGGGACGACCGGGACGTGAAATGAGCCCGCTGCGCGGATCATGCCAACTGCGAAAACTAACGTACGGAAATATCGGGTAGCCTGCTTCAAACATACCTTTTTCTACCTCAGGCAGATATTTCTCTTTTTGCCATTGGGTGAGCCCCTCATCCATATTCCCGAATGTTTCCAGCATGTAGGTAATTACGTATTGATAGTCGGCACCGTCTGTTGTATGGCAGTCGATGAAAAAGTGCGGCTGCCATTGATCATACATTTTAAGCCAGGCTTGCATGGCAGGCGCATCGGCCTTTACAAAGTCGCGGTTCAGGTTCAGGTTTTGGGCATTCGTGCGCCAGCCCATTTTTTCGGGGCCGTTTTGATTAATCCGGTTGTACGGCCCGAAACGATTGAGCCCGTCGGCATTTACGGCCGGTGCAAAAATAATGGATACTTCATTGAGCAAATCGGACTTCTCTCCCATTACCAAATCTTTCAATAACAGCATCATAGCATCGTTTCCGTCGGGTTCGCCCGGATGAATATTAGCCTGGACAAAAAGCAGTGTTTTTCCCTTTTTGTGAATGGCTGACGGTGATTCCGATCCGTCTTTATCAACAATTAGCAACGGTAACTCATAACCCAGCGAGCTTTTTCCGTACGATTGATAATGAACCATAGGCGAGGCCTCATCAATAGCATGGCAAAAGTCTATGGTTTGGTCGTAAGTAGCCGTCCTGCTGCCCCCTGAAAGTTCAAAGGGCAATTGAAAATCAAACTCTTGCGGGTTTTGATTGTTGCAGGCGACAATGAGTAAAACGGATAGCGTAAAAAGGGCTGTACGTATCATTTTTTGCTTAAATTTAAAAATTGTTATGTTGAAAATAAAGAAAAGTACAAAAATGTTCGATTACGGACATATTATAACGTATTTTTAACAAAAGATGGTTTTTGTTCTTCATACTTTTTAATATATTTGAAGAAACTATAAAATGCCATGAAGAAATTATTATTCAGCACACTAACTGTTTGCTTCTCACTCCTTTTGCAAGCCCAGCAAATTAGCAATGTAACGGCAACCCAAATGGGAAATACCGTAGAAATACTGTACAACCTGAATGGTTTTAGTTCTCCACAAAACATTCAAATTTTATGTAGCACAGATGGCGGTAACTCTTTTACCATTCCCGTACAATCTGCCACCGGAGATATTGGCACACAAATTATGCCCGGCGGGTCAAAAAAAGTAGTGTGGAACGTACTCAACGATGTTCAGGCTCTACACACCGGAAGCGCGGTATTTAAAGTTATTGCTTCGGGAAATGGCAGCGGCAACAGTGCGGGTTCTGCCGGGTTCTCCATGGAGTTTGATGGTATTAAAATGAATGTTTATGAAATTAAAAGAACCGGCCAGATAATACGGTTCAAATTCAAACTTACAGCAACGAATAAAGATGTGGAAGCACACATGCACAAAGACCGGATACGGATGATTGACAGCGATGGAAATGTTTATGAAAATAATATAAAAATCACACTGGGTTCACACGAAAACAGTACATGGGTAAAACAACAACTGGTTAAAGGAATTCCCATGAAAGGCTACCTGGCTTTTAAACAAATACCATCGTCGGTTAAAAGTATTGCTTTACTGGAAGTTACGCTCAACCGAACTAAAAACCAAAAACGCAATATTATTGTACCTTAACGTCTAAAAATGAACCGACTTTTATTCTACATATTAATCCTTGTAACAATCGCGCTTCAAGGAAAAGCACAAAATGCCGTGGGATATTCAAACAGCATTTCGTTGCATATTGAACCACAACAGCCTGTGGCCGGGTTTTCACCACCGGTTGCTTTGCACATCAAACAAAACCAGCCAACCACAGGCAAATCAACTCCTGTAGCGATTCAAATTAACAACAACACCTCATCAGTTTCAGCAACGTCGCTGCCGGTACGCATTGATATTCCAAAAATTATTCGGCATGATTTACCCGACAGTAAAAAACCGCACAAAGCACTGTCTGATGTGGATAGCAACATTCCACAAACAGAAATTAAAAGCCCCAATACTTTTGCGCTAATCATCGGCAATGAAGATTACAAATCGCATCAAACCGGACTAAACCCGGAAGTTAATGTAGATTTTGCCGCGCACGATGCCCGCATCTTCAAAGAATATGTAAAAAACACACTTGGCGTACCCGAAAAAAACACGCTCCTGTTGACTGATGCCGGCCTGGTGGAAATGAAACGTGCCATCTCAAAAATAAAACTTCTTGCAAAAGCTTTACAGGGCAATGCCAACATTGTTGTTTATTATGCCGGGCACGGTTTGCCCCACGAAAAAACCAAAAAACCGTATTTAATTCCGGTTAATATTAGTGCAAACGATTTAGAAATGGCCATCAGCCTCAGCGATTTTTATGACGATCTTACGGAATATCCATCCAATAAAGTCATTGTGTTTCTCGATGCCTGTTTTAGCGGCGGTGCCCGGGAGCAGGGACTTTTATCTGCCCGTGGCGTAAAAATTAAACCAAAAACAGACCGCGCCCCAGGCAACCTGATTGTTTTTGCAGCAACCAGCGGAAACCAATCTGCATTACCGTACCGGGAACAAAACCACGGACTTTTTACCTATTATTTGCTAAAAGCGCTCAAAGACAATAAAGGAAAAATAAACCTGGGCGAACTCTCGGAATACCTGATTAAAGAAGTTAGCGTACAATCACTTTTGATAAACTCACGGGAGCAAACACCGAAAGTTAATAAAAGCCCGGATGTGGGTAATCGCTGGTTTAATTGGATGATGTATTGACCAGTGCTGGAAGAAAAACAAGAGTTTTCTTTGAAATTTAACTTTTCCGTTTTGGTAACTATAAGGCTTACTTCAAACATTTTCGCAAGCTTAATGTAGCCAATTTACAATTTACAAAACAAACTCTTTCATTGTATATGGAGTTGGAAATTAAACGTTTTAAGGTTTACACCGCCACAAGCGTCTTATGATCAAACAAAAGATATTGGGTAAGTTTTTTTTACTCTTCTTGTTCTTTAGATTGTCTTTTTTTTCCTATTACAAAAATTGTAACCAGTCCAACAATTGTAGTAGTGCCAAATATTCCTGCAACTGTATCATGATCAAGATATGCTAAAACAAATGCAGCTATTATACCAAAAACTGCAAGGATGAATCCGAAAACTTGTCCGCGCCTGCTTTGTTTCAGTTCCTCTTTGATGGCATGCTTTTCTAACTCAATCCGATGTCCTGACTGATTTTCAGCCATTTTCATAATCCTTTCAGCACCATTGTTAATAATATCATTGTAATCAGCTAATATTGATGGTGGTGGTAGTGGTCCTCTAAAGGCTGAAGATGTTTGTATCGACAATGATGTTATAAATTTTAAAGCTTCTTCTTTCTTATCTTCAGGTACAAATTTGATTATTTTCTCAATCTCTTCAGAAAGCTTCTCAGGTGTTTTGTTTTTGTCTGCCTCACTGGAACCTTGCTTTTTCCCCTTTTTGTCTTCCATTATTTCTGCAATTCAAGTAACTCGTTTTTAAAATTTTTGGTTGTCTTTTTTATATCATTACCTACCATATCCCAATCACTTTCAATCGCCTTACGATCAGCATCTTCACTTGATCCATAGTAATTAAATTCAAAATAATTACCAGCCAAATTAAAAATCGATCCTATTCCATCGATAAAACTTGGTCGATGGAATAATATATTTGTTCTATACCTTTTTAATGTTGTCATACTTCAAATATATTATTTTCTACAAAATTAAACGATTTTTTACAAAAAAAGTTGTAACTGCATTAGCTTTGCATTTTACTTAACAACGAATTTGCAAAAAAAATGATTATTGAATCTTCAACATCGAAAATAAAATGCAAGAATCAATCCTCAATGCATCGAATATATGCTGCCCATGTATTATCCATTATTAGATGCTCATATGTAAATTCTTCCCAGGTAGTAGGCCATATTTCAACATTAAAATAACCATCTCCTCCTTCTGTGGAAGACCAATAACATGTTGACCACCAATCAGCATAACGTGCCCAATATGCCCAGGCGCGTACAATATTGAATCCAAATTCATCAGTGCCTTCATACCAATCAGTACTAATCAAAGAATGGAACCCATTTTCAGAATTTGCTATGCTATATTCATATAATACATCCCATTCATCTTTGGTAGGGACATGCCATCCGATTGGGCATACTTTTTTCGAATTAATTACTTCAATGTTGTATATGGCACCCATTGAGTCAAGGTATTCAATTGTATTGTAAGCATATCCATAACTAGGGTTATAGGAGTCCCATCCATCTGTACTGAAATTGCGAATTGCTGTTCCATCAGTTAGTGTAGTTGTTTTAAGGTTTTCTGTCAGCCAGGTTTGGTTACCAATAGTTACTGTCTCATAAGTATTGCCATCAGCATCAATTACACCATCACCCACACATGTAATGGTCATAGATGATGTATCTGCCCCATACTCATTTGAAGCTATTAACCGAACCGGAAATTTTCCGCCGGAAGAATAGCTGTGTGTCGGATTTTGCTCCGTACTTGTATTTCCATCAATAAAATGCCAATGCCATTCTGTAGGATTCAGTGTTGACTGATCAGTGAACTGGATTGTTTCACCAACTGACACAACGATTTTATCTGCTGTGAAAGAAGCTGCGGGGGTAGAGCTTATTATTGATATCTTTACTTCAGTTTCAGCTCTATTCCATTCGTAATCAAAAACAAGTACATTTATATTCCATTCTCCTAATTTGTAAAAAGGTTCGGTATGCATACTGCTATCTATGGTAAACTCCAGCTTATTAGTGTACACTTTAT
>CAYPSX010000124.1:0-11695 GCA_964413185.1 uncultured Bacteroidales bacterium | reverse complement strand
GAAAATCTGCTTATTATGACGTCAAAATTTGCGCTGCCTGAACTCCGATTTTTCCTAAAAAAAATCGGAGTGAGTTCGCAAACTTTTAGTCATAATGAGTAGATTTTTAGTATTTTTCTGTAAGCGGCGGGGTTTTTTTGATTCTTTTTTTGACCTGAAGCAAAAAAAGAATAATCAATTATAGGTCATGCATTGCTCAAAACAGGACACCATGGCCGGAAAAGCATCATCTATCATAAAACTTGGCACAGGCGGAGAAATTGAAATCATTCGCAAATAAATATCATAGCACGCGCTCGCGAACTTCCGGAGAAGGCAAATAGCAGCTTGAGGGTGCAGGAAACCATTTTTTTCGGTGGCGGGCAACAAATTGATAAACAGCATCGGTAAAACCAAGCGGCAAAAGACGAAATACCAGGAGCAATTGCCAAATAGTAGATAATTTTCGTAAAATTTTAAAAGCCGCCCCTGAGCGACTATAAAAAACACCGTTTTCGAACAAAACTACCGTGTCGGAATCGAGCAACTTTTTGGGTACATTTTCTTGCGCTAGTTCTGATTGCAAGGGACAATAAAGGAATTCTTTTCGATGATCGTGACTCATAATAAATCGCACACTGCGATCGCACAAACCACAATTCCCATCGAAAAAAACAATGGATTTATTTGGCAGTTTCTTCTTCAATCAGGCTTACAAGTTTCTGGAATTCTCCTTTCTTAAAACCACTTTTGGCATAAATAAGTTTACCGGAAGGTGAAATTAAATAATTTCGTGGAATAAATTTTTCAGCATACATACTGTAAATGCTTCGTTTAGGATCGGCTGCAATATGAAAAGTAAACTTTTTTCGTTCGTTGAACAGTTCTAATTCATTCAGGTTATGTTCGCGTCCAATGGCAATCACAATCAGGTCATCACCGGCCAACCGCTGTTGAATGTGCTTCTCGAGCAAAGGCATCTCTTCCATACATGGTTTGCACCAGGTAGCAAAAAAGTTTATTAGTACATATTTTCCTTTGAGATTTTTTAGGCATAGTGTTTTATTATTAATAGTTTTCACTGTAAAATCAGGAGCATTATCGCCAACCGCCACAACACTAAATGTATCTTGCGCTATACTATTTACAGAAAAAAACAACCCGATAATTACGTATGTAAAAAATCTCACAGTACAGTTTCTTTTGATTCGTCACTGTGTTTAATCAAACTACATGCCAACAAAATCCGCACAGACAACAATCTAAAAAAAAGCAGCCCTTTCCCCCAAAGAGCTGCTCTTCCTGTTTGTTCACTGAGCATTCTTATAGCGTTTCCATTATCTTTTTAACTACACCTGATGCCCCATCATAAATTTGGCCAATGTTTGATTCCAGCATGTAGCATGGCGTTGTATAAACTTTATTCTTTTCATCAACTACGACTTCACCGTGGGTTGTTTTTGTATGTTTACCGCCCATTTTACCGATGGCCTGCATTGTATCGGGGTCTGAACCGATGGTAACCTCAACATCACCCAGCACCTTTGTAACTACAACCGGTGAAATACAGAGCGCTCCTATTGGTTTTCCCTGTTGATGGGTCTCCTTAATAACCCTTTCAACCTCAACGTCTACCGTGCAGTCGGGCCCATCTTTGGCAAAAGTGCACAAGTTCTTGGCCACGCCGAATCCTCCCGGAATAATTACAGCATCATAATCTTTCATTTCCAGCTCGTCAAGTGGCTTGATGTCGCCCCGGGCTATGCGTGCAGCCTCTACGAGCACATTTCTGCTCTCATTCATCTCTTTACCCGTAAAATGATTCATTACATGCATCTGATCAATATCGGGGGCAAAACATTGACATGACGCACCTGCCTGATGTATAGCCAGCATGGTCATAGTTGTTTCATGAATTTCAGCGCCATCATAAACGCCATTTCCTGCTAATACAATTGCTATTTTTTTTGTTCCCATAGTTTAATTGTTTGATACGAATTTATGGAATTTCGCAATCAAAAACAAAACCTTTATCTTTATCCGATAAATATTTTTACATGAAAAAGCAACGTATTCACTTCATAGCCATTGGCGGCAGTGCCATGCACAACTTAGCCATTGCCCTGCATAAAAAAGGCCACAATGTATCGGGCAGCGATGATGAAATATTCGATCCATCTAAAAGCCGCTTACAGGCGCACAACCTTTTACCGGAAGACTCCGGATGGCATCCGGAAAAAATTACGACTGATATTGATGCAATTATTTTAGGAATGCATGCAAAAAAGGATAACCCGGAACTTCTTCGTGCACAAAAGCTGGAAATTCCCGTATATTCATATCCCGAATACCTTTATAAACAAACGCAAAACAAAAAACGTATAGCCATAGCCGGGAGTCATGGAAAAACAACCACAACAGCCATGGTTATGCATGTGCTAAAGTATGCGGGAATAAGGTTTGATTATATGGTAGGCGCTTCATTAAACGGCTTTGATACCATGGTGAACCTGGAAGAAAAAAACGATTTGGCGGTTTTTGAAGCCGATGAATACCTCTCCTCACCCATCGACATGCGCTCAAAATTTCTTTGGTACAAACCACACATTTCAGTAATTACCGGCATTGCATGGGATCACATCAACGTTTTCCCAACATTTGAAAGTTATTTAGACACATTCCAAAAGTTCCTTGAAACTATACCACAAGGAGGAAAATTATTTTATTTTGAAAAAGACGAGCATATTCAAACCATCATAAAAAAAACAAAAAACAACATTGAGCTAACTCCTTACCAAGGATTAAAAAAAGACAACGCCACATCTGGCAACATTAAGCTAAATGATGACGTACAGTTTTCTGCACCTATATTTGGCGATCATAATTTGCAAAACATGCAGGCAGCATACTTCATTTTAAAAGAACTGGGTATTTCAGACCGTACTTTTATCGATGCGATGCAAAATTTCAAAGGTGCAAACCGCAGACTGCAAGTATTAAAAAAAGGAGAATATCCGGTTTATTATGATTTTGCACATGCTCCATCCAAAGTAAAAGCCACACTTAAGGCAGTAAAAGACAAGCATCCGGATAAAAAAATACTGGCCATTCTTGAATTGCATACATTTAGTAGTTTAAACAAAAAGTTTATCCCTCATTACAAAAAAAGCATGAATCCGGCATACGAAGCACTTGTATATTTCAATCCCAAAACACTTGAGCACAAGGGCATGCCTGCACTAGACAATGATTTTATTCAGGCATCTTTTGAACATAAAAACCTTCATATTTCAAATAACTCAGAAGAAATTGCCAATAAGATCATAACTGCATCTGAAAATGAATTTGTTGTACTAATTATGACTTCAGGAAACTTCAACGGACTGGATTTTAGCAAACTATCCTGACTTTACTTCTTACGGCAATAAATCGAGGCTTTGTTGCGTTATAAAATAAAGCGCGCTTCTTGTATAGTGCTTGCCCGAAAAGTCCAATTTCTGCGTTACGGTCTTTCTGAAAACAGTCATTTACAAAAGTAAACTCCTTGATTTTCAGAAAGACCAAGCCTTGAACTTGAACTTTTCGAATCAAGCACTCGAAAAAACGTGTGGGTTTTCCTGCAGACTATAACCTTAAATTGATGCCTTATGGAAAAAAAGAAGCACCACAATCCGGAAAAAAACAGGACACTGAACTTTCAGGTTGGCCTCGTTGTAGTTCTTTCCCTCCTTCTTGTTGCATTCAACTGGAATACAAAACAGCGGAAATTAGCTGATTTAGGAACCATTATGGCAGTTTCGCTAGAAGATGATATGATACAAACACGCCATAAAGAAAAGATAAAGCCACCACCCCCGCCAAAGAAAAGGCCAGGTGTAACCGTTTTGGAGATCATAGATAATTCCGAAAAAGAAACCATTGGAGATATTGGCACTGAGTTTGAACCTGACTTAGGCATGGAGAGCACGAAAATAAACATTGCACCAGAAAAAGAGGATAATGAAGACAACATCCCGATTATCCTTGCACCATCAGAGCCGGCTATGTTTAAAGGAGGACTTGCAGCTATGCGGACTTTTCTGCAAAAAAATTTACAATATCCGAAAGATGCAAAAATTTATGAAATAGAAGGAAAAGTATCTTTGCGTTTCACGGTTGATCCCAATGGCAGAATAAGTGACATTGAAGTATTACGAAGTCCTGATCCAATTTTATCGCAAGAAGCCATTCGGGTCGTTAAAAGCATGCCCGACTGGAAACCGGCAAAGCAGGCGGGTAGAAAAGTTTACACAAGATTATCGATACCTATTAATTTTAAGTTAAACTAAAAATGTTTCAAAACGTATAAAAGTATAGAAGGCATTTTTTTGCCATTAAAAAAGATATATTTATTTTAGCAGCAAAATCAGAACTATTATGGAAATAAAGAAAAATCCAAAAGTAAGCCTTGAGAACTGGAGGGGAACCTTCATGTTAGGCGGGCTCGTTGCAGTCCTTGGCCTTTTGCTGGTTGCATTCAACTGGAATAGCACATCCGGCGGAGTAGACGACCTGGGGAAAGTGATGGATGTAGATATGGAAGAAGAAATGATCCAGACACAACGCGAAGAGAAAGTTGAACCACCACCACCGCCACCGCCCAAGAAAAAAGTAATTGAAGAGCTGACTGTGGTTGATGATGATACGGATTTGGACGAGGAGCTTGATATTGACACAGAAGCTGATGAAGAAACCATGATCGATCAGACAGACATCAACCTCATGGAAGAAGAAGAGGAGGAAGAACCTGAAATTTTCATGGTAGTTGAACAAATGCCGGAATTCCCCGGAGGCCAAAGAGCACTTTTCAAGTATATTAGCGAAAATATTAATTACCCGCCAATTGCTAAAGAAAACGGCATTCAGGGAAAAGTTTTTATCCAGTTTGTGGTTGGTAAAACCGGCACTATTACGAACGTTAATGTTCTAAGGGGCGTAGACCCATCACTGGATAAAGAAGCTGTTCGCGTGGTAAAAAGCATGCCCAAATGGAAGCCCGGCAAGCAGCGCGGAAAACCTGTTTTTGTAAGGTATCAGGTGCCGATTAACTTTAAACTTCAGTAATTAATGAAATATTGAAAAAAAGCTGTCCGGAAATTCTCCGGACAGCTTTTTTTATGGACAAATCCTCTGTTTTTTAGCTAAATAACAATTGTGTTTCCCTGCCTGCCAAACTTAGTGTCAAGTCAAGTATGAAATGAAACTATTCCGGTTGGTTTTTTATTTTGATAATCTGTGCACTAATGCTGATGGCTATTTCTGCAGGTGTGTGGCTGTGAATAGGCTCGCCAATGGGCATGTGGATACGTTGAATGTCTTTTTCGGCAAATCCTTTTTCTTTTAGTAACCTGTGAATGGTAGATACTTTACTTTTACTGCCCATCATACCTAAATATTTCACTTCTTTTCCCACCATTTGCTCTAACACTTCCAAATCGTGTAAGTGCCCGACAGTCATTATTACGACATAAGTATCCAAATCATTGTCAACATATTGCCCGGCTTTCGCAAAATCTATTACATGTTTTTCATGTGCATGCTGATTATTTTCCATGGTTGAAATATCAGTACGATTATCGTAGACTTTTACGTAAAAACCCAGCATTTGCATAATTTTACTTAGCTCAACGCTTACGTGTCCGCCGCCAAAAATGGACACTAAGTGTCGCAACCCGATACTTTCATTGTATTGCCAATCGTTTTCGGAATTTACATTTGTTTTATATTGAGCCGAAAGATTCTTTCCTTTCATCAAATCCATACCCATTGGAGATAAACTCAAAACACCAACCCGATATTTCTCAGTGGAGTCTGCAAGCTGATCAATTATAATAGAATCGTCCTGAGAAAGGGGCATCATAATGATGGTTTGCTCTCCGGAACAGATCATGCCGGAACTATCTTCACCGGCTTTGTCGCTGTGAACCTGCTTTTTCAATTCCGGCTCGGCTTCTTTTTTTTTCATCATTAATTTGGCATGTTCAACTGCTGCATATTCTGCACTTCCGCCACCTACCGATCCGTTTAATTTTCCGCCGGACGAGACGGCCATTTTAAAGCCGACTTTTCCGGGACTACTCCCTTTCGTTTCCATTATTACCATGAGCACAACTCGATAATTGCCGGACAATTGTTGTTGACAAAACTTCCAAATGTTCATAATTATAATTTCATTAATTTGACTAAATAGTCTTTGCAAGAAAACGCCAAATACTGCGTTATTCTTGTTTTTGAATCAGTCATTTACCAAATGTAAACTCCTTGGATTCAAAAACTTCGAAAGCTTCCGATTTCTTCGGAACAGGCTTTGTCTTTGACGCTTTCTTATCAAAGACTCAAAAAAAAGATAGTTTTCTTGCTGGCACTAAATATCGGAAAAAATCAGGCACAACCGCTCAGGCTGGTTGTGCCTGATGAACTTTTCTTGAACAAATTACTCGATATGAATATCATAAGGCAGGCGCATTTGAGCACCGTCCATTTTCGTAATTGACATAAGATGATTGATATAGGGATTGATCAGTGTATTGTTGACAAGAATATTTTTTACGGATGTTTGAGCTCCAAAATCTTCGAGTATTTGCTGGAACGGATCTTTTTGTTCCGGTAGTTCTTTGATATAATAATCTTTGAGGCCCGCACGTTCAGCAGCAATACGTACAGCCTCATTGAGGCCGCCCATTACATCGACAAGACCAATGCGCATGGCATCGCGGCCGCTCCAAACGCGCCCTTGTCCTATCTTATCAACTTCTTCTTTGGTCATGCCACGTCCTTGGGCAACATGGCCGATAAAAGTATCGTAAATATCTTCTATTGATTCTTTTATAACTGCCCGTTCTTCTGATTTTAGCGGACGGAACGGCGTACCTAAATCAGCATAATTTGCTGTGCGCACAGTTTCCACATTGATACCGATTTTTTCTTCGACAAGTTCCTGAACCTGGAACAACAGGCCAAAAACACCGATGGACCCGGTAATTGTATTCGGGCTGGCCACAATGGTATCGGCCAGGCAACTAACGTAATAGCCTCCTGAGGCAGCCACATCGCCCATAGAGGCTATAACAGGTTTAACCGCTTTGGTAAGTTCAACCTCGCGTAGAATAACTTCTGATGTAAGTGCACTTCCGCCGGGGCTGTTTACGCGGAGCACAACTGCCTTAATTTTTTTATCTTCTCGGGCTTTGCGCAAGGCTTTAGCTACGTTTTCTGTTCCAATTTCTGTTATAGAACCTTTTCCGCTGCCAATTTCTCCTTGTGCATAAACCACAGCAATTTTTCCTGATTCGGAAATGAGGTTCTTCTTTGGCGGCTTCGGAGCGTGGGTATATTTACTAAGTGATATAAACTTCACATCTTTGTCTTCTTCTATGCCGACTTTTGTTTTAAGTTCAGCCAATACCTGATCGTAGTATCGAGCGCCATCGACCAAATTAAATTCAACAGCATCATCTACATTTTTGACCAACATTTCGTCGGCAATTTTTTGAAGTTCGTCTACCTCTATATTTCTGGCCACGCCTACTTTCATTAGCATTTCGCTCCAAAGCGAGCCCAAATACTCTTCAATTTGTTCGCGGTTGGCTTCACTCATTTTATTGCCGAGGAATGGCTCAACTGCACTTTTATATTTTCCATGTCGGATAACCTGTGGGTCGATGCCCATTTTATCCAGTGTTTTTTTGAAAAACATGACCTGAGCAACCAGCCCCTGCATTCCAACCAATCCTTCGGGATTAACATATACTTTATCGGCTACCGAAGCAAGATAATAGGCTTTTTGATCGTAATAATTCCCGTAACTAACAATAAACTTCCCGCTATCTTTCAGTGTTTCCAGGGCGCCACGTATTTCATTTACGGTAGCAAAACCCGCAGAAATATTATCGAGATAAAGAAATGCACCTTTGATGTTTGGATCAGCCTGTGCTCTTTTAATATTTTTCAATATTTGATTGAGGCTGCTGGTATTTTGGGGTTTCAAGCTACCCGGCTGCAGGTTTGCAAATGGATTCTTGGGAGCCCGATCCATTATAGGCGCATCGAAGGTAATTTTTAATACACTATTGGGTTTAACCTCGATTACCTTTTCCTGGTCGACCATTGAACTAACTACTCCGACCATAATAAATATCCCAATCACAAAGGCAATAATAAATGCCAGAAAGGATGCGAAGAAATACTTAAAAAAACTTTTCATACAAATGGTTTTAATGGTTAATAAATTTATTTTCAATACATTATAATTCCAATTACGGCTTTCGAGTCCGTGAAACAATCTCAAAACTGCATTTCTTAAGGCCCGGCATTCTCTATAAAATAAAATTATTATGCAGGATTCAGGGTATTACCTCATTGAAATTTGAATAATGAATAAAATTACAAAAAAAAGTACAATATTTGCTACCATGTTCATGGCAATTCTATAAACTTACAATAAGTAATGTTTCATAAAAAAATTCAAAATAAAGCTGTATTGCTTATGGGGTCGAATATTGGCGACCGCATGGGGTACATTAATGATGCCATTGAAGCGCTCAAAGAAACCGGATGCAGCATTATTCAAAAGAGCCGTTGTTTTGAGTCAGAATCCTGGGGATTTCAATCGGAGTGGTTTATAAACCTGGGAGTGCAGTTGTCTACACATTTATCTGCCCACGAGTTTTTAAAGCTCACACAGGATATTGAAAGAAAGGGCGGACGCAGGAAGAAGTCGAAAAATGGTTACGACGCGAGAACGCTCGATATTGATATTATTTTCTTCAACGAACAAATTATTGAAACACCTGATTTGACAATACCTCATCCCAGAATGCATGAGCGACGTTTTGTACTGGAACCACTGAATGACATTATTCCCGGGTATAAACATCCGGTTCTTTCAAAAAATACGAATACTTTGTTGAATGAGTGTGTAGACAACGGCTTAGTGCGACCATTTTCAACGTACTCAGGGATTAATTGAAAAGTTCTGGATTAATATTGAATTTTAATAAAATTCAGGTCAAAAGAAATAATCAATCGGATTTACTGCCAAATGCCAAATCGCCGGCATCGCCCAAGCCGGGCACAATGTATGATTTCGATGTAAGTTCATCATCTACAGCGCCAACCCAAAGTGTTACATCAACATCTGAAAGTTTATTTTGGATATAATCTACGCCCTCTTTCGAAGCTATTATGGTGGCAATGTGTGTATGTTTAGGCTTGCCGTTTTGCATCAGACCTTTGTAAGAGAGCTCCATGGAAGCGCCGGTAGCCATCATGGGATCGGAAAGAATCATCACTTTATCATCGAGGCGCGGAGCTGAAAAATGTTCAAATTCGATGTGAAAACTATCACCCTGTTCGTATTTTCGATAGGCTGAAACAAATGCATTTTCGGCACGGTCGAATACCTGCAACATGCCTTCTTGCATTGGCAAACCTGCTCTGAGAATAGTTGCAAGCACAATATTGTCTGAAATTGTCCGGCAACTTGTCGAACCCAATGGGGTAACTACGTCTTTTTCGGCATACGACAACTGCTTACTGATTTCGTATGCCATAAGGCCGCCAATACGTTTCATATTGGTACGGAAACGCATGCTGTCTTTTTGAATTACAGCGTCTCTGATTTCCAGTACATACTGATTAAAAATGGAGTCGGTTTCACCTAAGTTGATTGTTTTCACAGGATTAATTTTTTTATGACAAAATTAAAAATAATGTACATTAAACCATAAGGTTGACAGGCATTTTACCGAAAATCGTTGAAATGACATATTTATTTCTACTTTGACACATTTAAAAAAATTCTCAAAATCAACCCGATTTGCCCTAAACCCTGAAGGGAACGGGTTGATTTTTCGGCTTTCTCCCTTTAGGGCCGGGGCAAAAAAAGGCGAAAAATCAATTCATGGTTTTAATCTGTCAAAGTAGAATTATAGTCAAAATTAAAAAAACCGTTTCAAGAAAAATGGCAGGTTATTTTTATATAAATGATAATATACAACTGGCTTTGCGCCAAACCCTGCAAAAAACCTGGCCACACCCTCAACCATTGATCCTTCAAAATCGTAGATAATATTTCGGCCGGCAAACTGCTCAATAAGCAGGTTTTGTAATAAAAACATACTACGGTTTTGCATTCCCTTTTCATCTGAAGCACCCGCCAGGTAATAGATGCGATTATTCGTTAAACACCAACCTGCCACAGCTGTTATTTTGCTTTCGTGAACTACTGCTTTTAGAACAATTTGCTCTTTTTCATTAAGTACATTAAGCAATTGACGAAATATATCAAGATGATGTTTTTTTAGCCCCATTTTTTTCTGAAAACCGGAATAATACTGCAAAAATTCATCAATATTGATATTTTTTATTGTTTGATTAATTTTCAATGACTTATTTACATTGCGTTTCGTGTTTGATGAAAAACCGGATTTCAGTTCTGTGTAATTCTTATTCAATTCGAGCTGATAGTTCTTACGTTGCATAACCGTGAACGCTTCATGATTTTCAATTGGCATGAATTGATGTGTTTGAATATTTACCAAATGTGCACGGCTGGCAATGGCATCCAACAAAGGTTTGATATCTTGCTGTGGGAGTGTATTTCCAGAAAAAATGCCCAGTTGTTGTGTAAACAGTGGCTGGCGTATATCTTTAAAAAGAAATCTATTGCGTAACAGAACGGGAAAAAGCATCGAGTAATCGTCGCCAATATAGGCACCCCATTGATTTTGGGTAACGGCATCCAGGTAATATGAGTATGGATAGATCAGGGTATTCTCCATCTCTGTCAAAGCCCTGTCCCAACGCTTTTTATCAATTTGGTTATTGGGATAATAACGGAAATTCATCATACCTGATTTCTTTTGCTTTAAAGATACAAAGCTACAACGTAAAAATGAATTTTGTGCTTTTGCATGGGTTGAATTCAAATAATACCGTTGTCGGCAAAGCTGTAATAGCCGTGCGCACCTACGATAATATGGTCGAGTACGTTCATGTCCAGTGTTTTGGCAGCAGCAACAATTTTATGAGTTATGCTGGCATCTGCCTTACTGGGTTCAAGGTTACCTGAAGGGTGATTATGGGCAAGAATTATGGATGGTGCTGAAACAAGGAGTGCTTCTTTCAGGATAATCCGCAGATCGGCAACAGTGCCGGCAATTCCTCCCTGACTGATTTTTTTTCGCGCGATAACTTTATTGGATTGATGCAGGAGCATGACCCAAAATTCTTCGTGATTAAGGTCGGCTAGTTGGGCATACATAATATTGTAGGCATCTTTGCTGCTTCCTACACGCACTTCTACATCGGGCTGGCGCTCACTTCTGCGCCGGGCAATTTCCATCGCTGATACAAGCGAAACGGCTTTGGCGCTTCCCACACCCTGAAATTCCATTAATTCTTCGGGTGAATAACGAGCTAATTTATGAAAACTGTTGCCGGCTTTGCTCAGAATTTTTTGAGCGAGTTGCACAGCACTTTCGTTTCGGGAACCGGAACCAAGAATTATGGCAATAAGCTCTGCATCGGATAGCGCAGCTACACCTTTTTCGAGAAGTTTTTCGCGGGGACGGTCATTTTCTGCCCATTGGGTAATAGGGAAAAATTCTTTCTGCTTCATGCTTTTTTTTTTGGCGATGAAGATAAAAAGAATTACAGAAATAAAGATAGATTTATA
>CAYPSX010000123.1:0-11706 GCA_964413185.1 uncultured Bacteroidales bacterium | reverse complement strand
TTTCTTAAAGTTTTTTGAACTTTTTTTCGTCCCGACCTGACCCCCTAATCTGAGGCCTAACAAAAGATCCAGCACCTTCAAATATCTACGCTCTTTCTCTTAAAGCGGCTGCAAAATTATGGTTATTTTTTTTAACTTCCAAATGTTTTTTTGAATTTTTTGGAAAAAGATACTTTTTCCCTCTTCTAAAATTTATGGGTATGTTTCTAAAACATGGTATATTGGGCCATCAGGCGAAAGTGTTGATTTCATTAAGTAAACCTGATTAACACTGGCGGAGATAGCTGCATATTGAATTCTGTCTATGAAAGTTAATAGTTGGTTCTTGTTTTTTACTCTTTTTACTCGTGCCAATGTAATATGGCTCATGAAGCGTTTTTCCTTTTCATACAAGGTTGAAAGTGTGCAGTCAATTTTTGATTGTATTTCGGTAGCTCCTAATAAATGCATCCAAATAATACGAATGTGTCTTCTGCTGAAAACTCCCGGATCACTCAACTGGATTTCGAAAGGTGAAAAGTTGATTTTTTGTAATCGTTCTTTTACGTTGATTAACTCTTCATCGGATATTTCTCCAAGAAATTTAAGTGTAAGGTGTATGTTTTGAGGGTGGGTGTATTTACCTTTAAAAAGGTCTTCTTTCTTGAGCTCTTGCTGTACGCGGACGATTTCCTTTTTAATTTCTGTTGGTAAAGGAAGGGCTATAAAGCAGCGTGTTTTGCTGGTTTGATTCATATAAAACAGATATAAAAAAACCCTATGCATCATATTTTCGAAACACAGGGCTTAATACTTTTAAACTAATTATTTGATTTGTGCCATAATCCGTGTTGTTGGTTCCTGCATTAAATGTTGTACTGCTTTTACAAATTTTTGATATTCAGCTGCAGGAATTATTGCTGATTTCAAATGAAACTGATTTATTATTATAAGCTTGTCATCTGTTTCTTCTATGGAGGTTTTAATAAGAAAATGGTCTGTTTCTTCCTTAAATTCTTGCGCCGCACTGATTATTTCAAATGCTTTATCTTTTTTTATTTCATACCTGTAGGTTTCATTTAGCGGGTAACCAAAGTCTAAAACGTATTGGCCTTTTAAGGGAAATGGGCCTTCGAGCAGCTCAAGCATACCATTTTTCAGTATGGGTAGTTTCGCTTCAAGTATATTTCCATGTTGAAAATGTTTTGCTTTAAATCGACCGGATAGTTCAACAGATGCAGGTCCTTTAATAATTATATCTTCCTCGATTTCCTGCCAATAATCAGTAAATAGCTGACTTGTTTTTAGATTGGATCCCGGCCAACCTGCCAGAGCCCCGTTTACCTGCCCTTTATACTGTACTTCATTAATATCTTCGCCAAGGTTGACAAGCAGTGTTAAATCTCCCAGGTTCATCGTTTTCGGTGCCAAGCGTATAAGATTTCCGTCTGCATCAACAGCAACCAGTGCTTTATCGTAGTTTAGGAATAATGGGTTTGCTGCAGGAATACGATAAGGTGAAAGTAATATTGGGTCGGAATTTTTTGCGTATATCATAACATATACATCATTAATATTTTCAATTGATGTGCTATTAGGGAAGAATTGTTCTTGTGGTATGGCAAATACAATTCGAGATGCGATATTATTATCCAATAATCGTTTTTTCAGGTACAAGGCTTTTTCTATTGGTGTTCCGCTATGTTTTAAGTCAATGGCATGTACGTCTGTCACGGGGAAGTGTTGAAGATGAAGAGGTATGGAGACCGTTTTCATGTCTTTTACAATACTCCGGTGAATTTTCATCAACTCATCCATATTTTCTTCTTTGGCTTCTGTATATCCCTCTTTGGCATAATTTACAGGCAAGGCTTCTGTCTTAACTATTGCCATTAGTTGGTCTGCAAGTTTTTTTCCTTCGTTAAAAATGAGTACATATTCCTCCATGCCGCTGGCATTTTTTAATTTGGGCAGAGCGGGTAAGTTTTTGTATGTAAATGTGTATACTTTGTGTTTTTCGGTTTCGTTATATACTTTTTCACCTTCAGCTCCTGCAAATTTCAGGTCACGCGTGGCAGGTACGCGAAATGTTAATTTAAGCTCTTTCACCGGAGATGAGTAGCGTAGCGGCTCCGAGCCTGCAAATAGATTGAGTGGAGACTTCTCTGATGTTTTTTCGTAAATAAGTTCGACTACGGCTCCGCGCTCAAGGGCTGTATGCGTAATAACCAATTCTCTTAGGTTATTGTAATTCCCTGAACTTGTGGCATACCGGGGCAACACTTCGTTAAATGCGTTGCCCGGAGCGTTAACTACCTTGCCATCGGCCATGGTGGTTTGGCTTTTTATTACGTTGATTTTCTGATAGTCTGGATCGTATACTACAAATGTTTCCCCGTATTTTCGATGAAACGATAAATAAGTATGATATTTTAATTTGTGGTGGTATTTCATTTTATATGATCCATCTTCATTTAATGTAAATGTTTTATGAATCATTTGATATGTTGCATCACTTTCTTGTGCCAAACTAATGGCTGCGATTGTTACGAATATAATTGAAATTAAATACTTCATAATCAATTTTGTTTTATTTCGTTTTTACAATTACCGGTTGGTTTTCGAACGCTTCAATTGTTTTCAGTACTTTTTGCATATCCGGCCAGGTTTCTGCTTTATACTTCCGTTTTGAATAGCTTGCATCAAGGTTAAAAATAACTGTGTTTTTTTTGTCGTTCCAACTCACCTTTAGTGATGCGGGTTCTGATTGAATTTGTTCTTGTTCATGGGATTTTACACTTTTTACCCTGGACGGTAATTGGTATTCTTCTTCAATTTGTACTTTTTGAGAGCAGCGCATTCTGAAATTGTATTTTCTTTCTTTTACAGAGTGCTTTAAGCTTTGTGCAAAGCGGTTATGCTCCATAAATCCTTTATTGGTTAAAGCATTGAATATGTATTCGTCATTATTTACTACAGCAAAATTAGGTATTTTATACTGGTAAGTAATTTTTACTGGTGTTTCCATATACTTGTATGGATCGGTAAATGAAATGTTTTCAATTTCTGCTTGCGGGAAAATTTTTGTTAATTCGGCTTCGAGGTTGGCCTGCCATTGGGCTTTGTAATAATAAGTAAAAATACCCCGAACGGCTGCATCGGATTGTCCTTCTGCAGTGATTACAATTTCTCCTTTCAGGTTTCCTTTTTCATCAATTTGGCCATGATTTTTAATTTTTATATAATGGTTTTCGGGGTCAGAAATGTCTGTTATCATCAGATCGGCTCCGTTGGGTAATCCCATAAGGTAGTTTTGTTGTTGTTCGCGGCTTGACCAGAGTTCGCGCACGAATGGCACCCAGGTGGGGTCTAACAGTTCGTATTCGCCGTTTCTTCTTTTGACTACTGTAATGGAGTGATTAAACTGATCGGCAGGAATATCTTCGATACGCGAACCGGCCATGGTCATTGCTGCATAAGATTCGAAACCTGCTGCACGAAGCATGGTGACAAGCATTCCGGCTTTGTCTTTACAAACGCCGCATCGATCGGTAAATGTCATATCGCCGGTATGCAAGGTATAGCCTTCGCCTTCGCCCATTGAAATACCTGAATATCGTATTTCATCGGCAACCCATTGGTTAAGCCGTGTAATACTGTCTAATTCGGAGGTGGCTCCATTAAGGATTTCGTCGACTTTTTTATCAATTTCAGGAGTGCTTTCAAAACTTCCAAAATCTTCGTTTACTCCGTAAAACCATTTAGACTTAGCCTCCCAATCGGGACTTGTTGTGATTAAAACTTTGGGGATTACGTCATCCAACCCAACCATATTAGGTTCGCGTTTGGGTGGTTTAATTTGTTCTAGCTTAAAGGAAAAGGTTTGCTTGTTGTTCTTTTGGGTTTTTATGTCGAATTCTGCATTGAACGTTTCATATTGTACTGTTTTGCTTTTGGGAATTGCTGTTTTAAATACTTTACGATGAATTGGAAATGATTCATAAAATTTCACAATATCATAATAGTGACCTTTCATTGGCGGAATATATTTGTCGTCGTCATTACCATTATTGTACAACAAAGCATAGGTAAATCCTTTACGGAATATTTCTACATAAAGCGCATCGCCAGGATTTAGTTTTCCTGCTTCAACCATTTTTTGGCGAGCTCCCCAGTATATCATTCTGGCCGGTTGGGGATAATCGAAAAAGTTTGTTGTGTCGAGTACTTCTTTGGTTCCGTCTTTTCTATAAATTACGGCTTTTTTAATTTCGACATAGGCTGAAAACGGGTCATAGTTGTAGGTTACTGTGTTTAAATCTCCGGCTCCATTGGCATCTATGGCATAAAAGAGTTGTTTACGTGTTACATAGGAAAGTCCGCTTTCTTTCACATCCGCAGAAATAGAATCGAAAACAAGAACTTTGTGGCTGCCTTTGTAAAGTTTCTTTATTTCTGTTTCTTGAAGGATTTTCTGGATATTGTCGGCAATAGCTGTATTTGCAAAAATGAATATTGCAAACAGCAAAAATATTTGTCTCATAAGTCAACGGGTTTAAGTTCTATTCTTCTTGTTGTTTAAAAATGAGAATGTCTCTGCGATTTTTTTTATTTACTGCAATATAATAAATTTTATTCTTTGTATAAACCTCTTTTTGCGAAACTCCACCTTCTTTTGGGACACACCCCCGTGGCGTATCGTAGCATTCCAGCGTATCTATTTCGTTTGTTTTTAGATCTATACGCCTATATTGCGAGGAGTAGCGGGCAAAATCGAGAAACAAATACCTTCCGGAAGGTCCCATAAAACTGTTGCTAAGGTCAAACCATTTAGGGATGTTATATGTGGCTTTTGTTTCCCATGTGCCGATATTGTAAAGTACAACTACTGTAGGATAACTGCTGTAACTAACTATAAGGTAACGCTCCATAGGATCGAGCATTATTTCGTGAGCAATTGGCCTGCGAACTCTGGGTGCTTTAATTTTATGTTCAAACCGGTAACCGTCTTTTGTGTATTGGGCAGAAACCGTTTCGAGAAAAAACGAAAGAAAGAATACAACCAATATAATGGAAAAAATTCGCGACATAATAACCGTTAATTTTTTGTTAAAAGTAATTATTCTGTTTTGTATCTACAACACTAAAATATACCTGTTCATTTTCGTGCGTTTTGGTTCTAAATGATACAAAAAGTAATATTCTATAGATTTTTTTCGGGTTTATAATTATCTTTATATCAATATTTAGTGCGTACACAGAAAAGGTATGCGCCTCTCAGAGAGGCGCTTTTAAGACTCGACTGAAAAGCACGAAATTAACTTATAATGAATACTATACAAGAATTAATATGCATTAAATAAAAATCGTAATTATGAAAAAACTCACATTAATTTTACTCTTAATTTTTATTTCCGGTTTCATTTTTGGACAGGAAGATAAACCTGAAAAAAAAGAAGGATACAAATTCGAAGTAATCAAAGAAGTTAAAGCCTCATCTGTTAAAGATCAAAACCGAAGCGGTACCTGTTGGAGTTTCTCAACCCTGTCATTTATTGAGTCTGAAATTCTTCGTAAAGGCGGTGAAGAACTTGATTTATCGGAGATGTGGGTAGTTCGCCATGTTTATTCTGATAAAGCCAAGCGACATGTGCGCATGCACGGTCATTTTAATTTTGGTGGTGGTGGTGCACTGAACGACCCAATTGATGTTTTGGCAAATTACGGACTTGTTCCTGAATCGGCATATCAAGGCCTCAATTATGGCGAAAATAATCATGCACATGGTGAATTGGACAATGTGCTTTCGGCGTATGTGGAAGCCGTTATTGAAAACAAAAACCGTAAACTTACCACAGCCTGGCATGAAGGTTTTAATGGTATTCTTGATGCGTATTTAGGAGAAGTACCTGAAACTTTTGAGTATAAAGGGAAAACTTATACTCCCAGGGAATTTGCTGCAGATGTGGTGGATATCAACCCTGAAGATTATGTTTATTTAACTTCTTACACACATCATCCGTTTTACGAAAAATTCATTATAGAAGTGCCGGACAACTGGTCGTGGCAGAAATTTCACAACATCAAACTTGATGAACTTATTGAAGTAATGGATAACGCTATTGATAATGGTTTTTCTATTGGTTGGGCATCGGATGTAAGTGAAAAAGGATTCTCCTGGAAAAACGGTGTTGCAATTGTTCCGCAAACTGAAATTCAGGAACTGGCCGGTTCGGAAAAAGAGAAATGGGAAAAAATGACGGATAAAGAACGCAAAAAGCGTTTGTACAGTTTTGATGAACCTGTTCAGGAAAAAACCATTACACAGGAAATGCGCCAGGAAGGATTTGATCGTTACAAAACTACCGATGACCACGGGATGCATATAGTAGGATTGGCCAAAGATCAAAATGGAAATGAATACTATAAAGTAAAAAACTCATGGGACAATAAAAATATTTACAAAGGGTATTTTTACGTGTCGAAACCGTTTGTGCGCTACAAAACCATGAGTATTGTAGTTCATAAAGATGCTCTTCCGAAAGACATCAAAAAGAAACTCACCTTTGAATAAGAAAATTTTAACGTGAATGTTAAGGCAGTCTTGTAGGTTTACAAGGCTGCTTTTTTTATGAGCATTCCGGATTAAAAACCAGCAACTGTATTACGGTAAAATTTCTTCATATCAGCAGATAAAAATGTGCTCAGCCGTAAATAAACCTCATCGAAATATGCAGGGGCAGTTTGTTTGTTTATAATATCAGCAACTCTGCGCATCCCTACAGATATGTTTAATTTCATTTCAGGATTTAGTGTATAGTTCAAAAATACATTGCCGGCGGTAATATTTGTATAGTTTCCTTGTAACCAGGTATGCCCATATTCAGATTCCCGGTCGGTGTATGAACGGTAAATGTTTTGTCCGTAATTCACTTCTTTACTGTTGCGGCCAATACCTGCAAGTGCCATCTGAAACCCTGCACCAAATCTTTTATATTGCCACCTGGCTGCCACAATAAATTCACTAAAATTTGCTCCAAGAGGGTGCGCCAATGGATAGTTCCTGTTACCGTAATTTTGCATAGAGCCAATATGGGAGTAAGTAAATGGCCTTGCCATATTAAATTCTGATAAAAACCCAATCGCATGTTGATTGTAACGATAATTTATGCTCAACCCCAACTGAAAAGCATATTTATTGGCCCACCATCCGCTGCCTGAAGTAATTTCCTGTAAATAAAATTCATCAATCAGGCCTTGACCATATAATCGCAACCATTTCCATGGTTGATATCTAAATCCGGCGCCCATCAGTACGTTGTCCGGAGACGGAGAGCCTAATTGGAATTCTACCGGGCGGAAAAAAATAACAGGATTGAGATAACTAAAGTCAAAGTGGCGTTGCGTAACAGAGTCTTCTTGTTTCCACACAACAGCCTCCCAGGCATAAAAATGCAATTTTGAGGTCAGACGAAAATTCAGTTGATGGCTGGTCATATATTTATTTTGCAACATGCTTTGATTAGGCCAATCGGTATCTTTCATAAAATGATAGCGTACCAAATAATCAATTTTCCAAAACGAAGTAGAAATTTGCCCGTAAGGATGCGGTGTTCCGTTATTTCCCAATAAAACAGAATGATATCCGTCGCCCGCAAAGTGATTGTCGATACCGGCTTCAAGCTGAAAAAATCTGCCGGGCTTAAATGCCAGGCGGGCTCGCATATCCAATGCAAAGAATCCATTTTCGCGAGAGTCAGAATATATAATTCCCGGCAAAAGATTATTCACCACTCGTGCTGAGTCACCAAAAAATCCGTCTGTTTGGTATGCTTTAACAGTTGCCCAAAACCCCAATTTTTGTTTGTGTTGATATTGAATGGTTGCTCCACCACCATTTACGAAATATGAATTACCAATATTTTGCTCACTCACTCCTGCAACCAAAACATGCGGGTTTAACTCAAATAAATGATTTGAGGTGGTATATCTACAAAATTTGTCTTTTGAAATATTTCGAAAAAACACCGGTGTTGTATCCCTGACAATTGGCTCAAAAGAATAATAAGTCCATGGAAAATCGGTTATAGATGAGTCTGCGTCGATTTTAATATGATGGTTTTGAACAGGTATTTGGACATCCTGACCAAATAAAGCTGTACCCTGAAAAAAAATCAACATAAGCATTATTGACAAAACCGTGTGTTTTGACTTAACCTGACAATACTTCCCGGTTACTTTTTTCATTGCAGAAGTAAATTTAAAAGATTTCAATTAAACCTTTTGCGTTTTTCTCTATCATAAAGACAAACAAACCAAAAAAATGATATTAAAATGAGAAAAGTAACAATTTTAACCGGAATGATCCTCATAGCATCAACATTATTTGTAAATGCACAACGAGGAAGGGGCTATAACAATCCAGACCGCCCTATGATGAAACAAAACTGCCAGATTCCTGATTTAACAGATACTCAGGAAGAAAAAATTAAAGATTTGCGCACATCGCATTGGAATGAAATGAAAGAATTTCGGGCAGATATGAATATTCTCCGCGCTGAAAGGCAGAAGCTGGAGGTTTCGGGAAACCCAAATGCCAAGGCTATTGACGCAAAAATTGATGAAATGGGCAAACTTCGCACACAGATGCAAAAAGCTTCGAACCATCATCGATTAGCTGTTCGCGAATTACTAACAGATGATCAAAAAGCATGGTTCGATAGTCGCAACCATCGTCGTGGTGGAAAAGGATTTGGTCGCGGACACGGTCGCAGAGGACACGGTGCCGGATACGGTGCAGGCTGCCGGGGTGGTATCGGTTATGGTGCAGGATACGGCGCTGGCAGAGGTTACGGACAAGGGGCTGGTTACGGAATGGGTTACGGACGCGGAGCTGGAAATGCTCAGACTGAATAAACTAACGAAAAAACATTGATAGAAGCTGTCTGGTATTCAGGCAGCTTTTTTTTATCGCATTAAATACATCTTTCCCCATCCTTTTTTAAAAAATCCGTCTGCTTCGGTGCTTCTTAAATCGACTTTTTCTCCATCCATCATTACGGTAACCTTATAAACATAAACGCCATTGGCCAGTCGATCGCCAAATTTATCGGTTCCATCCCAGGCAAAATCGGAAATGTTTCGTCCGATATTGATTGTTCCCAGCTCATGAGAATCGATGCGGCGAACTTGTTTTCCGGAAATGGTATAAATATCGATGCTGATGTGATCGGGAATACGACTGCCGGTTAAGACAAAAACAAAACGGGTGCTGGTGCTGAATGGGTTCGGATAATTAAAAAACCGCGTTATAGTAGTTTCATTAATTACTTCAAACTGTATTCGGTAATCGTTTTCGCCGGACAAATTATTTGAAGGATCGCGTGCCTGAACACGCAATTCATAAATACCATTTTCACTAAATTCAGGCATGTAGGTAATTTCGGCCTTTTGCTCATCCTGGGCCGGTTGCCATATTATCGTTCCGTTTTCAATGCCCGGACCCAAAAAAATGCGTTGCTCTTCGGTTTCATTTGCCTTTTTCAGATAAATGCTGAACAAAGCCGTATCATTCAATTCTAAGTACGGGTTTTCATCGGCCAATGAAATGTTGATAACCGGAGTTGCACTTACAATGTCGCCATTCATAATGTGGCGCCCGTTAAATGTTACATCGAGCAATGGGTTGGTTTCATCCGGATAAATATAGAACGGGAGACTTCCAATATTGTTGAATGTAAAAAAATCGTCGTTACTGTTATTTGCATAATTAACCCATAACGAATAGTATCCCTGAAGTCCGTTAGTGTTGAATTCTATGGTATCGGCATCAAATTCGTTTTCATTTAAACCGGTTATAGCCGATGTTTTTTCTACCAGTGTTTTATTATTAGGATCGGTAATAGCGTATTTAATTTGTTTTTCGGTTGATGCAATGTCGGAAACATTTTTTAACGCAAGTTCTAATCGAACCACATCTCCTTCCTGAAGGCTGTCTTTTGGAAACTCAAACCAGTCGCCCGGAGAAATGGCAATGTCGCTTTGTGGTGTGTAATTGCATTCAATTTTTTGGGGGTATGCCGGTGTGCGATTCGTTTCATCGCTCATAAAAAAACGCATTTTCAAATATGGATGCACATTTGGGTCAACTGTAGTCAGGCTAAAAGGCGCGGAAGAAACCGGTAATTGGGAAAACAGCACATAATCGTCTTTGGTAGGACTGTTTTTGCTAATGATATCAACATAAACACTGTCTTCATTTTCAAGAATATCTGCATCAATTTCCCAATTTACATTCTCCCAATTTGAGGCAGGACCAATCCAATTTGTGGTGATGCTACCATAATTAAAATTGTTTTTAAGGTTTACCGACAAGGTTATGGTTTCATTTTCATCCTGGCCTGCGACCTCTTTTGCAAAACCGGGCTTTCCTTTTTGTGCAACCAAAATATATGGATAATCATTGGGAACTCCCCTGATAATAGTTGCGCCAAGAGCCTCGAAAGCTTCAAAATGCCGGTTTTTCCAGCTTTCTGTATTAATATTTCTAAAGCTGTACATCACTACATAATGTCCGTCAGGAATAACCTCATTTACAAAAGTAATCATATCGTCGAGGGAAGCTTCATCTGTGGAAAAGAGGAAATTATCGCGTGGAAAAGTATGCGTAGCGCATTTAGGAAAGTTAAGTTGGCCGTAATTATTCCGGTCAGAAGACCATGCGAAAAAGTCTGTGGAGTCGATTACTGCAATTACAACATGTTGACTATATCCGCAAGCGCCTTTCGTTCGAATACCGTTTATACGATAAAAAATATCGCCAAATTCAGAAACTGTTGGGCTTCCTATGTTTTTTACGAATAATTCTTTTGGAGAATCCTGAAATTGAAATGTGTTTCCATTTCTTACAATTAATTGCAAATCGTTTTCGGCAAGTTGATCAATTGTGTTTTGCTCCCAACCTTGCTCTGAACTGTTTGTTGTAAAGGAATTTTGTTGCCACTCAATTTCATTTTCTTCGTTTTGGCTTCCTGTTCGCCAGAAATAGGTTTGCCCCTGTTGTGACTTTACTGCAGTATTCCACTCCACAACACCACCCGGGAAATTATTCTCAATGGTTTTTAAAAACGGCGAGTTGAAATTTGGCGTTGTATCGAGCTCAAAGCGGGCATGAACCTGCTCAATGAACGGGTCGCCGGTTGATGCCTTTAAAACAATGGTATCTTTGCTGTTTTTGCTGTATGGGTATGGATAGACAGGAAATATTTTTGTAGATCTTACATTTACAGAAATTTCTACATTATTGTTAAATTCATCTAACTCATCGTGCGTATTTAAATAATCGGTTCGGATAGTAAAAAGATTAAGGCCTGTTCCGTTTTGTCTGTCGATGGGTACCCAAACGGTAATTGTATCGCGGTAAAACAGCCCTTCCCCAACTTTTTGGTAAGTCGTATCTGAGCCGTTGGGCAAAATGTGTTCTATCTGATAATACACACTGCCTGAAATGGTTTTGCCAATATTAACGGGAGAAAAAACAATGGCAAAGGAATCAATAGCTGTAGAAACATTAGCTGGCTGAACAGCAACCTGATTGTTTTGTAAAACGATATCTGGTTTATCAAATTGATTAAGAATGACGGCCGGATCGCCATGAAAAGCAAAGTCCAATGCTGTTCCTTTATCTAATAGAGATGTTGATTCCTGTACATGAGTAGAAACCGTTTG
>CAYPSX010000122.1:0-11734 GCA_964413185.1 uncultured Bacteroidales bacterium | reverse complement strand
GCCGAAAATAATTGATCGAGCATCAATGCTGAAGTTTTATCAGGATCGATTAATACAGCAAGTTTTTTATCTTTTGTGGTTAATTTATTCATGTGAATGGCAGGTATTATTCTCATCAGTAATCCAGGTAATCACCTGTTCATCAATAAAATCATACGATAAAATATGAGAAGTTTCAGCTACATCGGAAATAATGGCAGCCTCAATTCTTCGTCGTACATTGTCTTGCACTTCTGTAATTTTTAATTGTCGGGCAAAATCAACATTTTCCTTTTTCAGAAGTTTAAATAGGCTCTCTTTGGCAGACCAAAGCAGTGTGGCATCTCGTGCCGGAAAATCTTCATGTATCAAACCTAACTCCTCTTCACACAAAAAGCGCCGGGCAACGCGCAGCGCCTTAGAGTCGATATATTCAACATCTACACCACAAGGAAAACAACTGTGCATTAAGCAAACAAACCGATTTGAATGCGAAACAGAAATATAATTTGAATTATCATCAATGTATGGCGCACCTGCTGAATTATAAAGTATTGTGGAATCGGGCAGAACCTTGCGTAGCATTATTCTTACAATCACAAATTCAATTTGCCGCTTCTCGTTTTTGAGTTTCTTAAGTTGCTCTTTCTCAATTTCATTTAATTCCACCCAGGGCAACAGCTCGGCAATTGTCTCCTCTATTTCCCATAACTGAAGAGCCGTGCCGGCTCCCAACCATATTTGTTTAAAATAAGGCATTATTCCCAGTGCAAAGTTTCAATTAAATGCTCAATATCTTTATGCATAAACTTGATGAGCGGTGCTAAAGAGTCTTCATTGGGTGCTGCACGAAAATACAATGCGCCACGCAAAAAATGATTTACAGAATCGGTGGCAATAAATTGCAAGTTCGATGCTGCATCGCCTTTTATCTGGTACAAAACACCATATACACGCTGTTTGGGATTAAAAAAAACCTGCTCCTCAATGGCGTCAGCCTTAACAGTATGGCTGTAAACCAATTCGTGTGCATCTTCCAGCAAAGTCCCAATGTTATTTTCAACCGATTTGTAACTGAGGTGTATACGTGCTTTTGTTGGTTTCACATAAATATTTTTCCAACAAGGCTCTTTGTAATCTTTTTTTTCAATGATGGCATATTGTCCAATTTCAAAAGTGTACGGACAACTATCTTTATATTGCTTGTAACTGTGTTCAGGTAAGTCAAAACGAATATATCCCCGGGGTTTAGGCACATAATCGCTACCACATCCAAAAGTTGTAAAAATGAGTACGGGCAATATCAGCCTCAAAAAATTAGTCTTTTTTTTCTTCATTCTTTAGAATTACTTTAACCTTCTTAATCCGCCTGTTATCTACAGATTCAATTCGCAAGATAAAACGATCGTATTCGAACTTTTCGTATACTTGCGGAATTTCTTCAGACTGCTCAAGTATAAAACCTGCAAGGGTATCGGCATTTGATTCCGCAAAAAGAGCACCATCATAATCAGTTACTTTACAAAAATCATTTATTGAAATTTTTCCTTCAAACAAGAATGTGTAGTTGTTAACGCGCACGAAATCATGCCTTTCTTCATCAAACTCATCTGAGATGTCGCCCACAATTTCTTCCAAAATATCTTCAAGTGTAACAATTCCACTGGTTCCTCCATATTCATCAACCACAATAGCCAGATGAATTTTCTTTTCCTGAAGCTCGCCGAGCAAATCGTTAATTTTCTTGTTCTCAGGCACAAAAAAAGGCGGACGTATTAAACTCGACCAACTAAAACTTTCCGTTTTTGCCAAATGGGGCAATAAATCTTTGATGTAAAGGACTCCTTTAAGGTCATCAAAAGTAGATTGATAAACCGGTATGCGTGAATAACCTGAATCTTTCACCTGATCGAGCATGGTTGAAAAATCATGATTGATATCAACTGCAACCACATCGACACGCGGTTTCATAATTTCACGAACTTCGGTATTTGTAAATTCTACAATACCTTTGAGCATATCTTTTTCTTCAACAAGGTCTTCCTCAGTCAACTCAAGCGCATTGCTCAGGTCATCAATGGAAATATCCTGTTGTTTTTTTACCCGTCTGTCTACAACAGAAGTTGAGTATATCAGAAATCTACTAACTGGTGAAAATACTTTACTCAAAAAGAATAAAGGCAGAGCCATAAATCTGGCAAACCCCAGATAATTATGTGTAGCATAAACTTTGGGAATAATCTCTCCAAAAAGCAGCAAAAGAAAAGTAATGCCAATAACCTGAAAAATAAATCCAGTGACAGGGTTAAATGAGAAATCAACAATGGAAAGCGTTAGGTATGATGATAGTATTACAATACCAACGTTAACAAAATTATTGGAGACCAATATTGTACCCAACAACTTTTTGGGATCGCTAACAAGCTTAATTATTTTTTTAGATATTTTACTATCGCTCTCTCTAAGTTTTTTAATATTAGCTGATTTCAGAGAAAAAAAAGCAACTTCAGAGCCTGAAATAAGCGCTGAAGCTGCAATTAATATCACTAATATGACCAACCCAATAAATATTTCCGTGGTTATTGGAAAAAACTTAACGTTTATTGCATTGATCCATATTTCCGAGTGTGGTTCTGTATCCAATTTCTGGTTTGATTTTAAATTCTACCTAAAATGGAAGGTCATCGTCAGGCTGACTGGAATAATCAGGGGCATTTGATGGTTCCTGAGCTGCATTTGATTGTGGAGCAGCAGCCTGAGAACCTTCACCTGATCCTTTTTTATCAAGCATTTGCATGTTATCGCAAACAATTTCTGTCATATAGCGATCATTACCATCTTTATCCTGATATTTTCTTGTTTGAATTCGACCCTCAATATAAAGTTGCGATCCTTTGCGAACATAATCTTCTACAACCCGGGCCAAACCACGCCACACAACTATATTGTGCCATTCGGTTCTTTCGGTACGTTCTCCATTACGGTTTTTAAATTTTTCTGATGTAGCCAGCGGGAAGCGGGCAAGCGAGAGGTCATTTTCGAGGTGTTTTACGTCGGGGTCTTTACCTACATTCCCGACCAAAATTACTTTGTTTACTGACATAAAATTGTTTTTTAATAATTAATAATTCGCAACAAATTTACAGTATTTTTTTCTTGTTATTCAAAAATTTTTCGGTTAATCTCGATACCGGATATTTATCAATAGAATCAATTTTTAAAATATCGCCAATATTTTCAGGTACAGAATGCAAATAAACAATAATAAAAATGGCTTCTATCACCTGATGCGATAAAACATGATTGTAGGGCAGGCTTATCTTTATTTTCTCCACTGCATGCGGGTCGATTCCCCATTTCTGTTGGGCACTGTACATAACATCATCGGTCTTAATTTCGTTATCGGCCTCAATCAGAGGAAATTCATACAAACCTTTCCATATATCTTTACCTTTTCGTTGTATTAATATGGTATTGCATTCAAAAATAAACACATAATAATAGAAAAAACGTTTACGGGTTTTTATTTTAAATTTCTTAACCGGTAATTTATTCTGCAAATTTAGTTTTCGTGCTTCACAAATATCATTAAAAGGGCAATCCTGGCAAAGCGGGTTTCGCGGCTTACAAATAACAGCCCCTAACTCCATCATAGCCTGATTAAAGTCGCCCGGTGATAAAGTCTGCTCAATCATATTTTGCGCATACTTCGTTATCTGACGCAATGTCTCAGGTTTATCTATCCTGTTTTTCAGGGCTAATATCCTACTTACAACTCTTTTCACATTTCCATCGATTGCAGCCACATGCTCATTAAAAACTATAGAGGAAATAGCTGCGGCAGTGTATGGACCAACGCCAGGCAGCTCGATGATTTCTTTGTAAGTTGAAGGAAACCTGCCCATAAATTGATTTGCAACAATTTTTGCAGTCTTATGTAAGTTTCGTGCGCGTGTGTAATACCCCAAACCCTGCCAAAGTTTTAAAATTTCACTTTCTGAAGCAGCAGCCAGCTTTTCCACAGTTGAATATTGATGAACGAATGCCTCATAATAAGATACGCCCTGCTCAACTCTTGTTTGCTGCAAAATAACTTCTGAAAGCCATATTTTATAAGCGTCATTTGTATCGCGCCAAGGCAAGTGGCGGTGATTTTGCCCGTACCAATCAAGTATTTTTTGCGTATTTTTAATCATGGCACGAAAATAGTACAAATAAACTTGCAATGCTTATATATATAATTTTCATGAAGATAATTAAAAATAAGTTATTTATCTTTCTTATTTTGAAATGAAAAATATATATTTGCAGTCCGTTTGACTTTAAACTATTTTTAATTGATAATAAAAAAAACGTTTTAGTAATGACGAAAGCAGATATTGTAAACGAAATCTCAAAAAACACAGGTATTGAGAAGGTAACCGTTCAGAAAACGGTTGAAGCCATGATGGAAACTGTTAAAAGTTCCTTAGAAAAAGGCAATAATGTCTATTTAAGAGGATTTGGCAGTTTTGTAGTTAAAAAACGCGCTCAAAAAACAGCCCGTAACATTTCAAAACAGACGACAATCATTATTCCGGAGCATTATATTCCGTCATTTAAACCGTCGAAAAGTTTTGTTTCCAAGGTAAAAGAAAATGTAAAGGTTAAATAAAAGGAACGATTATGGCTAGCGGAAAGAAGAAGAAAAGACATAAGATGTCTACGCACAAGAGAAAGAAGCGCCTAAGAAAAAACAGGCACAAGAAAAAGAAATAAATAATCTAATGATTTAGAATTATTTGAACCTAAAGAACAGCAGTTCTTTAGGTTCTTAGTTTCCGCCAATTTTTAAAAATAGGTAGTGTGAGTACCAAGGAGTTAATTGTTGATGTATCCAATAGCGAAATTTCCATTGCGCTCATTGAAGATAAAAAATTAGTAGAGTTAAATAAAGAATCGATCAACAACCGGTTTTCGGTTGGCGATATTTATCTTGCACGAATAAAAAAAATCATGCCTGGGCTCAACGCAGCATTCGTTGATGTTGGCCATAAGCGTGATGCATTTTTACACTACCTTGATCTTGGCCCCCAATTCAGGTCACTGGCAAAGTACCTGCAAATTGCATTACAATCGAAACCTCTGCCACCACTCAGCCGTTTTAAGCGTGAAAAAGATATTGACAAAAACGGCAAAATAAGCGATGTACTAAAGAACGGCCAACAAGTTGTGGTACAAATCGCAAAAGAACCCATTTCGACCAAAGGCCCCCGGCTGACCAGCGAAATTTCAATTGCCGGGCGCAACCTGGTGCTTATGCCATTTTCCGACAAAGTTTCTATTTCTCAAAAAATCAGCAACAAAGAAGAAAAAGCCAGGCTAAAAAGCTTGTTGACTTCCATCAGGCCTAAAAACTACGGTATAATTGTCCGGACAATGGCAGAAAAACAAAAGGTTGCCGAGCTGGATGCAGAGCTAAGGGAACTGGTAGAGAAATGGGAGAAATCCATATTCAAATTACGTAAGGCACGCCCGCCCAAACTTGTTCTTGGTGAAGTAAGCCGCACAACAGCCATTCTTCGCGACATACTCAACGATTCCTTCAATCATATTTATGTGAATGATGGAAACGTGTACAATGAAATACGCGGATACATTGGAAACATTTCACCGGATCAACAAAAGATAGTTAAGCTTTATTCCGGTAAAACAAGCATTTTTGACGAGTACGGTATTACAAAACAAATTAAAACCTACTTCGGACGTACAGTTCCCATGAAAAAAGGTGCTTATCTTGTTATTGAACATACCGAGGCTCTGCATTCTGTTGATGTGAATTCTGGTAACCGCAATAAAAATGCAACCAACCAGGAAGATAACGCAATTGATGTAAACATGGTTGCAGCAGAAGAAATTGCACGACAATTGCGTCTCCGGGACATGGGAGGAATTGTAGTTGTTGATTTCATCGACATGCAAAGAGCAGAAAATAAGCAAAAGCTGCTTGATTACATGAGAGACCTGATGAGCAAGGACAGAGCCAAACATCACATCCTGCCATTAAGCCGCTTTGGGCTCATGCAAATAACCAGACAACGCGTCAGGCCTGAAACAAACATCAGTACAATTGAGACTTGCCCGACTTGCAAAGGTACCGGTGAAATTCAACCGCCCGTTCTCATTATCGAAGAAATTCAGGATAAAATACGTTATGGAAAATTAAAAAAACCACGAGGAAAAATTGAATTACGCGTACATCCCTTTCTTCACTCCTATCTTACAAAAGGAATTTTTAGCAAACATTTCAAATGGAAGCTAAAATACAATAAGAGACTTATTATCAAAGCAGACCAATCTTACACTTTCCTGGAATACAACTTTTTCGATACCAAAGGCAATATGCTGCATTTGTAATTGCATGGTTTTTGTGTAGACAAAATCTGTTTTGTAACACATAAAATTATGTAACTTTGAAAATATTTAGCTATGCGAAAATTTATAGGTAAACTGCTACTCCTGGCAGTACTGATCTACCCGTTGGCCATAAATGCTCAAGTTCTGGAGCCTGTCAAATGGTCATTTTCTAAAAAACAAATAGAAGAACAAAAATTTGAACTCACGTTCAAAGCCAGTATTGAAGAGAGTTGGCACCTTTATGATCTACACTTACCGGAAGGCAACATTTCGTTACCAACGGTTTTCTCGTTTAAAGTAACAGATGGAGTAAAAGTAATTGACTCTGTACAACGGCAATCAGAAGTGCTTGAGGAGATGGATGAACTGGCCGGGGTAATGACACGCTATTACGCCAACGAAGCTGTTTTTACACAAATTGTCAGTATTTCGTCGCCACAAGATACAGTAAAAGCAAGTGTAGAGTTCATGGTTTGCGACGATGAACAATGCCTGCCTCCAACCGAAGAAACACACGTATTTACTTTTAATGAAAGTGAAAAGGAAATTGCAGAAACAGGCACTTCCGGAAGTTCCGATAAATCTTCGCTCATTACATTTTTTCTTCTGGCATTTGTTGGCGGTTTGTTGGCTATTTTAACGCCATGTGTATTTCCGATGATCCCCATGACAGTCAGTTTTTTCATGCACTCCGGAGACAATAAAGCAAAATCAAAGTTTCAGGCCAGTGTTTTCGGTTTATCTATCATTGTGATCTATACAGTTGTCGGAACAGCTGTGGCTGTGGCCTTCGGCCCATCATTTGCTAATTGGCTTAGCACACACTGGCTGCCTAATATTCTATTTTTTGTAATATTCTGGTTCTTTGCTGCTTCGTTTTTTGGCATGTTTGAACTAACACTGCCCACTTGGATGGTTAACAAATCAGACAAGCAAGCCGACAGAGGAGGCGCGTTGGGTGCTTTTTTCATGGCTTTAACTCTTGTGTTGGTTTCATTTTCCTGCACAGCCCCAATTGTAGGAACCATACTGGTAGCTTCTGCTGGTGGTGACATTTTAGAACCTATTATCGGAATGCTCGGTTTTGCATTGGCGTTTGCACTGCCATTTAGCTTTTTTGCTTTTTTCCCCAACCTGCTAAACAATTTACCAAAATCTGGCGGATGGCTGAACTCAGTAAAAGTAGTGCTTGGTTTTATTGAGCTGGCACTTGGTCTAAAATTCCTGTCGGTAGCAGATATGACTTATCATTGGGGATTACTTGACCGCGATATCTATATTGCCTTGTGGATCGTAATATTTACCCTGATGGGATTCTATTTGCTTGGCAAAATTAAATTTGCCCACGATTCAGATGTAAAACATATCAGCGTACCAAGATTATTATTGGTAATTGCAACTTTCACCTTTGTGGTGTATCTAATCCCAGGATTGTGGGGAGCCCCGTTGAAAGGACTATCCGGATATCTGCCACCAATGAAAACGCATGATTTCAATGTTACTAAAATAGTACGCGACAATGTAAAATTATATTCACAGACCGAATCATCAACAAACAGTCAGACAAGTGGCAACGATATGTTCTCAATGACTTCATCAGATGGCGAATGTGAAGACCCTAAATATGCTGATTTTCTTGAACTTCCGCATGGCCTCGAAGGCTATTTCGATTATGAGCAAGGCCTCAAATGTGCCGAAGCTCAAAACAAGCCAATATTCATTGATTTCACAGGCCATGGGTGTGTCAATTGCCGCGAAATGGAAGCCAATGTATGGTCTGACCCACGGGTATTGAAGATTTTGCGCGACGAATACGTAATCATTGCACTCTACGTAGACGATAAAAAGAAACTTCCGGAAAACGAATGGTATACCAGTGACTATGACGGCAAAACGAAAAATACAATCGGAAGAAAATATGCTGATTTTCAAATTTCACGTTTCAACGTAAATGCCCAACCATATTATGTGCTTCTGGATCACAATGAAAATATACTCACAGAGCCCAGGGCATACAATCTGGATGTGGAAGCATTTATTGACTTCCTGGAAACGGGAATAAAAAACTTTAAATCAAACAATTAAGAAAATAGCACGAATTACGAAATGAGATGCATCACGTTTACAAATGATGCATCTCATTTTTTTTTACTTTCACTTTGTAGGAAAAATAGTAGGTATAGAAAATAAAGTTTACTAGATTTGTTCAAAGCTCAACAATTTCCAGTAAAATGCACAGATTAAAATTTAGCTTGTTTTTTGTTATTCTACTTGCGTTTATGTTGCATAATTCTTTTGCACAAACGAAAACAGAACTATGGATATACGAAGACAGCATGCACATATATCAGCCCGATGATATTGTAAGGCAATTTCCTCAACATTTTACACCAATTGATGAATTTAATTTGAATTTTGGGCTTGCCGGCAATGAATACTGGTTTATGTTTGACATCAAAAACAGCTCCGAAAAATTTCATAATGACCGACTTGTCATAGACTATGGATTAATTAAAAATATTACTTTATACAAAATTAACGGATTAAGCGCCGTAAAAGTAGAACCATCGGCCAGCTCCCACGCCTATATTTACAAAGTAGAAATAGAGAAACATTCAAAAAAACAATATCTTTTACACGTTGAAGCTGAGCAAACACCAGTAATCCTGCCCATAAAAGTCAGTGATTTCGATACTGTGTTGGTAGACGAACTTACCCACACTTTCAGGCTGGGAGGCTTTTATGGTATTTTATTCTTCCTGTTGATTATAGTTATTATAATTAACTTTTTTTCAAAAGACCGTTTTTTTAGATTACTACTACTTTATACATTAATCACAATCATCTTCTTTGGTCTCCGCGATGGTTTTGCCATGCGTCTGGGAATAATAAGCAACGCACAAATGCAATTCAGGGGAATACTTCTATGTATGCCTTTGCTTATCCCGCTGCTCGATCAGTTCCTGAAAAAATATTTTCGCGGCCTGGATGTTGATTTTATGAATGCAAAAAAGCGGCGCACGTTACATTTAATTTCTGCATTACTCATTTTGGTTCTGATAACAGGGTTGCTGGAATATAGAGTTTTGTTCCTGATCACCAACATCTATGTTATTATCTCTTTACCACTAATGAGTTTATCCATATTGAAGATACGGCAATTTAATAAAGTTGCCGTAGTATCGATTTTAACATCCATGGGAATACTTATGGCCGGTATAATTATAGATACTATTCATAAAACCGGGCTTCTGCCAAACAGTTTTCTTTCCTTGAACTTTCTAAAAATCGCATTCCTTGCGCATATTGGAATATTTCTAATTGGCGCAGTTTCCCGTTTTCAATTATTACGAAAAAAAGCACAATCATTCAATAAAGAGCTATCAATGCTGGTCAGCGAAAAAACGGCGGAAATTAACCAGCAAAACGAAGAGTTAACAGTTCAAACTGAACAACTGGGATTGCAGAAAGAAGAATTAGAGTCGCAAAAAGAAGAATTACAAACACAAAAAGAAATTCTTGAAGAACAAAATATACAACTCGAAAAACTGAATTTAGCCGCTTCCAACACAGAGAATGTAATTTACATATTCAATCCGGATGGTAAACTTTTATGGTTCAACGAATCATTTTCAAGCCAATTGGGCATGACTTACAAAGAATATCAAAACCTGGAGAAAGAAATTGACATTAGAGATATTAGCTCTTATCCTGAAATAACAAACGTAGTTGATAAAGTACTAACAAAACAAGAATCTTTTACATACGAAGCTGAAATAATCAAAAACAATGACAAAGTATGGTTCCAAACCACCTTAACACCCATACAACAGGGTGGTGAGTTGAAATACATTATGGCGATCGATACCGATATAACCCGTCTCAAAAATTATGAATTGAAAATAAAAGAGCAGCAGGAAGATTTTGAAAAACAAAAAGACATTGCCGTACAACGACGTAAAGAAGTAGAATTACAGCAACGCGAAATCACAGATAGTTTAACATACGCAAAGCGTATACAGAGAGCAATTTTACCTACATCAAAAAGCATTTCGCGCTTCTTTCCTGAAAGCTTCGTATTATTTATCCCACGGGACATTGTGAGTGGAGATTTCTACTGGTTTCACCGCATTGAAGACAAATACATTTACATTGTAGTAGACTGTACCGGACATGGCGTTCCAGGCGCATTTATGTCGATTATTGGTACATATTTACTGAACAATATCATTATTCAAAACAATGAAACACGACCAGCCGAAATTCTGAAGCAATTGAACAGGAAACTAAAAATTGCGCTAAAAAATACTGAACCTTCTTCACAAACTAACGATGGCATGGATGTGGCCCTGGTTGTTGTCGATAAGGCAAAAGACACGCTTAGCTTTGCCGGAGCTCTCAGACCATTGTTCTTATTCCAAAACGGCAAGTTTATCGAGCAAAAAGGAGACAAAATACCCATCACCAGTGCAATTGCAGGAAACACTATGGCAAATTTCAACGAATTTACATTTGAAATTAACGATGGTGATTCATTCTATCTCTTTTCAGATGGAATTGTTGATCAATTTGGTGGAAATAAAAACAAAAAATTCCTGACCAAAAGACTAAAACAAGTACTTTTTGACTCTCAAATGTACAACATGGAAGAACAAAAAAAGATTTTACAAAAGTCTTTTCTTACCTGGAAAGGAGATACTGTACAAATAGATGATATTCTGTTGGTTGGTGTTAAAATATAACGGATAACGGGATATTAAAGAAATTGCGCGAGGGTTTCCAGAACTGTTTTAATGCGCAAAGGCTTTGTTAAATAGTCATTACATCCGGCTTCTTTAGTTTTTTCTTCCTCACCAGACATAACGTATGCAGTTTGTGCAATAATTGGAACATCTTTGTTGAATTCACGAATTTGCCGAGTGGCTTCATACCCATCCATTACAGGTAATTTAATATCCATCAGTATCAAGTCAACTTCGTTGTCGCGGGCAGTTTGAATAGCTTCGAATCCATTCTCAGCCCTGAGTATATTTGCCTGGGTTTTCTTTAAAATTTCCTGTAGATACCTGAAGTTGATGTGCTCATCTTCAACTATCAAAATGGTTTTATCGTGCCAATCGTGTGATATCATATTTTTTTCTAAAACGTACGATGCATAAATATCGAGAATAAAGGTATGAAAAGAGTTTCAGAAAAACAAAGAAGGTGGTTGAATAATCATACAACATACCCCAAAACAACTTATTTACAATTATTTATACCCAAATTGAGCGATTCTCGCTCACGAATAAGAAATTGTATGGGTTTCACCTCACCTATTCGGTGAAACCCGACAATTTCTAAATCGGGGTTAAACCTA
>CAYPSX010000121.1:0-12183 GCA_964413185.1 uncultured Bacteroidales bacterium | reverse complement strand
TTTAGTCATAATGAGTAGATTTTTAGCATTTTTCTGTAAGCGGCGGGGTTTTTTTTGTTTACTTTTTTTGACCTGAAGCAAAAAAAGTAAAAGAAGGTTTATCCTGAAGGAGCCATTAGTATACGGGCTGAAACTTTCTTATAAGATTATTGAAAAACGACAATAGCATTTTTTTATTAGGCTTTTCTAAAATCGAGGAGGATCACAACACAAAACAGAGATTCGAAATAAATTAAAAGCCGGCGACATCATTTTACTGCACGACCATTCTGCACACGCGGAATGGCTGCTGGAACAGATTCTTCAGCTGGCGAAGGAACGCAATTTTGAGCCGGTTACCGTGGAAACACTTCTAAGCGACTAACCAGAATAAAACTATGCTGTCGTCCTTTGTATTGGTTGTATATCAGAATATTTTGTGATTTTCGCCCGGCTTTTCTATAAACAGCCTGTTCCGGGATATTTTTTCCCTGTAATATTTGACATGCAAGCCATGTGGCAAAAGCCGAGGCTGTTGGGTAATCACCTACCAGATTTTTGAAAGTATAAATATTGGCTTCGGGTAGTTTTTCCTCTATTAGGGCACACCAATGGTCGTGCCTTACATCGCCGCTTCTCCCCGAAATGATCGTATCAATATCGTCCATCGAAGTTTGCGTATTTTCCAGTAAAATATTGAGCGTTTCAAGGAGCTCTTTTTCGGTTGGATATGAAATTGTGTTGTGCCCTTTGATTTGAGCAATGGCATTTTCCGGATCATCATCTACTAAAAACATTGTAGCACCCTCGCCGGACACACTGCCGGGCGTGTTGCTTGTCAGAAGCTTTTCGGAATTAATTTGTTCATCTTTTTTGATAAGGCCTTCGGCATATTCAAGGTTGTAGTTGTAATCCGATATTTCTTCAATTGCTCCCAGTAATGCGGTCTCTATTTCTTTGTTGAGGAAAAGTAATTGTAAATCTGTTAAGGCACCTTCAAAGGATAACCCTTCATTAGTATGCGTGTTGTTGTAACCGGTGCATTGTGTTTTTTGTGCCAGAAAACCGGCTATGGCATTGGAAGTACTGTTAATAAAACCGGTTGGCGTAAGCAGGCCTTCATCATAATTTATAATTTGGTCAATAAAGTTAATTGAGCCTTCCATTCCGCCAAGTGCCGTACCAATAATGATGGCATCGAAACCCGGGGGGTCTTTTTTTAGATGCGTATATGCCCCAATGGTCATTTTTAGGGCTTTACTCATTCTGCGCAAGTGTTTTATAGGGATAAAATCTTCGTAGTGTGGTTCTATGGCATAATACTTCGTTCCTTCTATTTTTATTGTTCCGTTTTTGAAAAATTTATTATTGAAGGTTTCTTGTGGCGATATGGCTATGGTTTCTTTTATAAACATTTTCTCAAAATTAATGATGTGCAATTTCCGCTAAATCCGAAAGAGTTTGTAATTAATGTATTGATTTCTCTGTTTTGCTCATATTCCTGTTGAGGCAAAATATTGTACGGTTCAATGGGTATGCTGGCGTTCAGACTTTTGTATATTTCGCTGTGGTTCATCGAAAATATGCTGAATATAGCTTCAATGGCCCCGGCAGCAGCAAGCGTATGCCCTGTGTACGATTTGGTTGAGTTGAACGCCGGAAAACGGTTAAAAACTTTTGAAATGCCCAATAATTCCAGATGATCGTTATTTTTTGTGGCAGTTCCATGTGCATTGATATAGTCTATGTCATCGGGAGATATTGCTGCTGTTTCCAGCGCTTTGCTTATCGCAAGTACAATTCCTGCAGCATCTTCCGACAGCGATGAAGGATGAAATGCATCATTGGCATTACCGTAACCGGCAATTTCTGCGTAATGATTTTTGGATTGGCTGTCGGTGGCTTTTTCCAGCACAAGGTAAGCTGCACCTTCACCCAGTGATAATCCTTTACGGTTTTTATCAAAAGGTTTGCAGGGTATGTTTGATAAAATTTGCAAAGCATTGAATCCATTCACGGTGAACTTGGCCAGTGCATCCACACCTCCAACAATTGCACGGTCTGCCAGCCCTGATTTTATTAGTTTTGTGCCTATCATTATGGCATTGGCCGATGAAGAACACGCTGTATTAATTGTATTGGTATACCCTTTTAAATTATATTTTTTGACTAATTTAAGCAAATGGGCGCCACCGCTGTATGATCCAATAAATTTCGATCCTTTATTTTTATTGTGGGCATCGTGGAAAAGCATATCTGTTTCGCACATTCCGCCTACCGTGCTCGATGAAATAAGAACTGTACGGCGGCTTTGCAGCTCTTCTTCGCTCAGTTTTGCATCCCGAATGGCTTCATCAATTGCTATTTGTGCAAGTAGATCGGTTCGGGGCAGGGCATCTTTGTTTTCAGCGTCGATTTTTTCCCGTAATTCATCGTTTGAATGTTTTACTTCGCCAAATGCATACAGATCGGCATATTTAGATTGCAGGTGCCGGGCTTTTTCAATGCCGCATTTACTTCTTCTTAAGCTTTCAAGGTTTTCTTGTGCATTGATCCCGATAGCAGAGATTAATCCAACACCTGTTACGCAAACTTTTTGTCCTTTTATCATGGGTTTGAAACTAAAAATTCTTTAGAAATGGTTGTGTAGTAATAACTGGGTTTGATCGTTTTTTGTTGATTCTTGACTGTTGTTTTTTTTATGAATGAGGTGGGGGTTATTTGTTTTCCATGATGAAGTCAGCAATTGAGTTCACTGTTCCCAGTATTTTCCGGCCTTCTGCGAGGTTCTCAATTTTAAGTCCGTATTCTCGTTCCAAAAGAACAACCAATTCAAGTGAATCAATGGAATCCAGCTCAAGCTTTTCTCCAAAAAGGGGTTCATCATTTTGAATATCATCAGGCTCCATTCCTGTGAGATTCAGGTATTCTATGATATGTTGCTTTAATTCGTGTTTTAATTGGGCTGTGTCGTTCATATTAGGTTGTCTTTTTTGAGTTTTAGAACGCAAATTATTTGCAAAATAGCTACAAAAGTGAGAAGTACGATAAAATTAACAATTAATTCATTCATGCTTCCATTTTTAAGAATTAAGGCATAAAATGAATCCAGACTCCAGTTCATGGGCGATATCTTGCTTATAACCTTCATGTATTCGGGCATCACAAAAGTTGGTACCCAAACGCCGCCTATTGCTGCAAATATAATAATACTAATGGAACCAACACCGCTTGCCTGCTCTTGTGTTTTTGAAAAAGTGCCAATTAGCATAGACCAGCTTACTGCCGCTAAGCTGGATATGAGTACAACCACTGCAAAAAGCAGAATGTTGAAGTTCATGTTCAGTTTGGGTAATCCCAATAGTGGAAAAATATAAAACCCGATGGAAAATATTATAAGCACCTGAAGAAAGGCAGCAAATATGTATACAACTATTTTACCGACTAATATTTGATGTATAGCCGCCGGCATTGTGCGAAGCCGGATAAAGCTCCCGTTGTTTTTTTCTTTTACAATATTGTTGGCCAGCGAAACCACCATAAAAAACATGGCAAAAAGTGTCCATGCGGGAATATTGTGCTGCGTTGCATTGGGCTTGGTGCTTGCGGTTTGCTTTTTTCGCGAAGCTTGCCTTGTTTCTATTTGGGTCTTGTTTTTAAAAATCTGCTGTTTTATCGCTGCTGAGCTTTTTTCTATACCCACCTGTGAAAATACTTCTTCAATGAAAGCGGAATTTTCCAGTATGCTTACTGATTGGAGTAGAATGCTTTCAACTGATTTAATGTATCCTTGTTGCAAAACCGGATCGTAAATTAGCGAAATGTTACTGGCTTTTTCTACAGGTACCAGACTGTCGGAACTTATGCCAAGTTGTTCAAGCATGAGGCTCGTGGTGTGGCTCGATTTTGTTTTGATGTGTGAAGAAAAATCTGACGGGATAAATAATCCGGCAAGTTTTTCGGTTTTGAGCAAATGCCGGTTTAGCTTTTCAGGTGTTTGCACATCTTTTTCGTGTATGGTGAACATATTGCTGTTATGTACCGCCTGAATAAGGCTGTCGCCCAGGCTGCCGTTGTCCTGGTTGGCAATGATAAGCGATATTTTGTTTTTGTTCACCAACTCGTAAGCGCTGTTTTGGATAATTGTGATGATGAACACAAAAACAATGGGCATAAAAAACATGAATAGCAAACCTACTTTGTCGTGCAAAAGGAGCTGCAATTCTTTGGTTATGGCTGCTTTAAGTTTATACATTGTCTCTGTATGCTTTACCGGTGTAACTCAGGAAGAGTTCTTCCAGCGAGTTTGACTTTGTTTTTTCTTTGAGTTCCCGAACATCGCCCAACGCAACATTTTGGCCTTTGTCTATCAGTAAAATGCGGTTGCACAGCATTTCGGCTTCTTCGAGATAGTGCGATGTGTACACAATGGTTGTGCCCTGCCGGTTCAGTTCGTTCAGGAATTGAATAATGGCAGTTTTGCTTTGTACATCAATTCCCACTGTGGGTTCGTCCAAAAATAGTATTTTGGGTTCATGCAGCAGGGAAATGGCCAGGTTGAGCCGTCTTTTCATGCCTCCGGAGAACTTTTTGGCTTTGCGTTTTTTTACGTTCAGCAAACCGAGTATGTCCAAAACTTTTTCTGCACGAGTGTTAATTTCATCTTTTTTGTAGCCGTGCATGGCTCCGAAAAAGTGCATGTTTTGCATGGGCGTTAACTCTTCGTAAAAGGCTAATTCTTGCGGAATGTAACCCAAATATTGTTTAAACTGCTGGTAGGTAAGTTTTTGATCGCCTTTTTTATAAATGATTTCTCCTGAATTGCTTTGTAAAATATTGCAAATAATAGATATCAGGGTGGTTTTGCCGGCACCGTTCGGCCCTAAAATACCGAATTTTTCGCCCGGATGTATGTTGAAAGAAATATCTTTCAATACATCATCGGGGTTGCCCGGGTATTTTTTGTTGATGTTTTGTATGTCGATGCCTACTGTCATGTTACTTTTTTCAGTGTTGTAAATGCATTTTTTTCTATGGCTGATATTTCGTACAATATTTCTGCAATTTCGTTGAAAGCCTGCTGTTCGGTATTTCGGCCTTTTAAAATGCCGGCCATTTTTACGGCTGAATCGCGCCACAAGTCGCCGGCGCGGGTTATTTGGTCTGAAACTTTTAGCAATGTATCGTCGGGCAAATATTCATAAGCCTGCTGAAGAAATGCTGCATACATAAAACGGAATCCGCCGCCACCGGTACCAATTTCTTCCTGCATGCGTATAATTTGTCCCAGGTACAGGCCGGCTTTTCGTACACCGAGTTTGTCGCGAAGTTTTTTTACCTGGTTGGCTGTGTATTTAATGCCATCGGCGCCAATAATGCCCAATGGTGCTTTAAGCATGAAAAAAATGTTGGTTTTTATGCCTTTGATAATGGCTTTGCGAATAATTTCGTTATTGATCTCCGGAACTTTTTTCGGAAAATAAATTTGCCCTTTGGGCGCCAGCGCTCCTTTGGCAAAACGTGCCCTGTTAAGTGCCTGACTGGTCAGTACGGTTGGTTTTTCCATTACCGGATCGCTAATGAGGTACATGCCGTCATCTTTTCCATAAACTACAATGTTGTGTGCATTGAAATGGAAACGGAATTCTTTGACCAGATAATTCAAATGAAACACGCCCACCTGGCACCCGGCAACGTTTCCTTTTTGCAAATGTGCATCGAGGTATTGCTGTGCTTTCGCCGGGTTGCGAAATTTTTTCCGGGTAAGTTCAATGTTGAGCGACTTGCAGGTTCGGCTGAAAATTGCGCCTGGCATTGTCCTGAAAGATACGGCCGGGCCTCCGTGTACTTTCATGAACGGAACCTGAATGTACATCAGTCCGCCACCCATGCCAAAGGCCAGGGGTTCGGTAATGAATTCGATTCCGGCATCTTTTAAAAGACCAATCGTAACTCCATTCTCGCAGTGCGCAGTTTGAATGTGCGTATAATTATTTTTAATTGTTTTCTCCAACGTTTTTCAATTCTTCAACGGTTATTTTAAATGCTTCGGCATACTTTTCCAATGTTCGCTCTTTCAGCTTTTTGAAAACACGGGGTTTAAAATGCCTTTTGATGAAAAATGGCCAGATTCCTGTGTATGATGCCAGTATTTTTGCATCCATCAGGTTTTTTTTCATGAAAAAGTATACCGGGCTTTTTTCATTATTTTTTACGGCTAAACGTGCTTCTTCTATTTCCCGGTTGATGTTTTCCCAGGCATTGTCGAGGGCTTCATTTTTTACGTTCCAGCCTTTGCTCAGGTTTTTTTCGTAGTGCCCTGAATTGTCTTGTGCGTATACCACTTCGCGCGTAAATTTAGTTAAATGCGTTTTATCTTGTGGTATTTCATTTTTTTTCATGGCAACGTGGTTTTTGCAATTAGCTAACAGTTAATGAAATATATGCATAGGCAAATCTGGCGCTTTCCGGTACCATTAACAAGAGTTTGTCTCCTTTTTTTACCATTTGCCGGTTCATCATTTCTTCTATCATGAGAAATGGCGATGCCGATCCAATATTGCCTACTTTGTCGAGGTTTGTAAACCACTTTTCCATCGGTATTTCCAGGTTGTGGTCTTTTAGTATTTGGTAAATTTTATCCTGGAAAAAATAGCTGGACAAATGGGGCAAAAAGTAGTCGAAATCACCAACTTGAGCTTCGTATTTTGCCAGTGTGCGCCGGAGTTTGTCCATTCCGTGTTTGAGAATCTCTTTACTCAGCAGTTTTACATCTTGCTTAATGCTCAGAATCGATTGGTTTTTAATCTCTTCGGGCGAATATTCTTTGAAACTGATTAGCTCCCCGTTTTCATCTTTTTCGGCTGCCATGTACATGCAGGTTTCGGCTACATTGGCGTATGAAATGAGCTCAATCCAGTCGATTTTCAACGAAAGATCATCGGTGTTTTTTTTGCTGCTGAGTAATGCTGCCGATGCCCCGTCGGAGAGCATCCAGCGCAAAAAATCTTTTTCAAAAGCCAGGTACGGGTTGTCTTCTATTTTTTCGACATTGTCTATTTCGGGCTGATAATTTTCTGCTCTCATGGGTCTTGAAAAGCGCTCTGAGCCGGCGCAAACAGCTTTGTTTATTTGGTTGGTCGCAATGTTAATGAATGCGTATTTCATGCCCTGAACACCTGAGCAGCAATTGCCTGAGGCTGTTAGCACTTCAATGGAGCCGAGTTCAGGCAGTTCGCCGTGTACCATTAACGCATGCGAAGGCATAAGCTGATCGGGCGATGAGGTGCCGGCAGTGAGCATTTCAATTTCTTCCAATTCAGCGGGATTGTCGCGAAAGAGCTCTTTTATTGATTTTGCCGCAAGTTGAGCGTTCGTATGCGTGGCTTGCCCGTTTTTGTCGATGGCGTAGTAACGTGTCTTTATTTGGTTGCTCCGCAGGATAATGTTCCTGGCTTTTGAGGTTTTTCCACTTATCTTGCCAAGATAATCTTCCATTTCATCGTTGGAAACCGGTTGGTTGGGCAAAAATTTACTGACACGATTTATATAAACATCACGCATACTAAACATCTTTTAACCTGCAAAAATAGTATTTTTTCTTTTCTATTGACCGTTTTGAAAACGGTACTATCAGTATAAAATAAAACATCAGTACAATTGGGGCTACAATGAAAAGTGCAAAAAACAAGTAGAATTTGAACAATGCGATCCAGATTTTTCTGCTTTTTGTTTTATTTTTAATGATGTTGGCCCAAATCCTGAACAACTTTTTTGCCCGCATCTCAATAAAAAGAATGTCGGTGGGTATGTTGATGTTAAATTCTTCGATTATTCGATCCTGAAAAGCTTCGAACTTATCTTTTTTAATGGTTTCATCTAAAATTTTACCGGCTTCTTTCATGTGTTCAATCTCTTTATCGCTGATGCCGGGCTTTGGAAAGATGCCCAAGTATTTATCTTTTTTCCCGGTCAGCATCCAATGCAAAATTGTTACGGCACTGGCCAAATTGTTGGTTTTGTCTGAAAGCGGAATATTGCCAATGAGTTCTGCACCAGCATCTGACAGTCGTTTTTTTATGCTTTTTTGCGAGTTAATCCACATGTTGCGGCTGCCAATTACGGTTATTACTTTTGTATTGCGAAGCCGCTTCACAAATTCTTCGTTTTGCAACAGCGCCGATGTGGGAATGGAAGGCGACAAATACCAGGGCTGATACCCAAGAATGATGAAATCGTAATGCTCATGTTTGAAGTTGATCGGTTTGAGCGGTACGGGTTTTTCCAGTACGCTTTCGGGCATGGTATCGAAAAATTCACTCGAAGTCCAGGGGAAAGGAAAATCGTGCTCAGGTTCAATCACAATGCGGTCTATGTCTGCGGTTTCGTGCAAGGGCTCAACAAAGTTGTCCATTATTTGGTTGAGCTGACCGCTTTGTGAGTAGTTGATTGCCAGGATTTTTATCATTTTAGTTCAGCTTTATTCAAAAGTTCGGATTGCCCGGCATAGTTAAAAATATGCTGTTTCAATTTATTCGGCAATGTGGGGTAATGGTTTATTATGAATGCCTTGTCTGTTGCCAGTTTCTTATTGTATTTCACAATTTTGGGAGCATTTTCCTGCACAATGAAGCGTAAAAAACGGAATTCTGTGTTATTTGGAAACGTTTGTATTTCTTTTTCCAATAGCTTTTTTCCTTCGTTGAACACAGCAATTTTGTCTTTTGGCTTTTTTATGAAATGCGACTTCTTCATCATCAGCGCTCCTTTGTAGGCGCGGTATTTGGGCAATTCGTTTCTTTGTTCGAGCTTATCGAGTAGTTGATTAATTTCTTGCAATGAACCATCGGAGAACGATTTGTAAAACTCTGGTTCCGTTATTTGCCCGGTTGCTAAACTTAAAAGCATATATATTGATAAGAAAAAATGCATTAGCGTTGTTTTTATTGACAAAATTAACAGAAAAATCAGATGTGCAATTATTTGAAACAAGGTTCTTGCATTAAAGGCATTAACAAATAGTTTAAACGAAATCGTTCAAAAATAACTAAGTTTGCAGCAATTATTTTTAAAATTTACGCGAATGCAGAAAGTTGTATTAATTATTCTTTTGTTTGTGCAAACGGGGTTAAGCGGGCAACAACCGCAAAAATTCACACCGGTTGCAAACTTGAGTGAAGTTGAGGAGAAACTGATTGCACAATCTCAAAAAACAAACAGCATTATCAGTGATTTTTCACAAAAGAAACACATTACTTATATTGATGAAATTATTGAAGCCAAAGGAAAATTCTGGTTTCGCAAAGAGAATAATTTGCGCTGGGAATATACCTCGCCCTATGAGTATATTATCGCCATTTACCAGGGTAAATTTTTCATAAAAGATGATGGGAAAGTAAGCGAGTTTGATATCGAATCGAACAAAGCTTTTCAGCAGGTGAACGATCTAATTATAAAGTCGGTAAGAGGAACGCTTTTGGAAGGTGATGAGTTTCATGTCGGGGCTTTTGAAAACGTAAGTGCTTACAAGGTTAAGCTCACACCGAAAAATCCCGACATCAAAGAAGTACTCAACCAGGTTGAGTTGTATTTTAATAAATCAGATTTGGCTATTTACAAAGTAAAAATGATTGAAAGTGAGCAAGATTATACGACCATTTCATTTCACAACAGGCAAATAAATGAAGAAGTCCCTTCCCATATTTTTATTATTGATTAGTATCGTGTTTTTGAGTTGCGGGCCAACGCGGCATCTTACTAAAACCGATGCGGAAGCACATACTTTCCAACCACCGCTGAATGATTATTCCACGGCGCTGTATAAAGCGCACATCAAGGTAGGGAACATGGCTTTTTCCGGGTTGTTTTACTTTAAAAAGGACACAGATGGTCTGCAACGAATTATTTTTTTATCGGAGTTGGGCCTCACGTTTTTGGAAATGGTTTACGAGGAAAATTCATTTAAGGTGAATAAATGTCAGGATTTTATTGACAGCAAGACCATTTTGAGTAATTTTATGAATGATTTACAATTGCTAATAGACCAGCCGGTTTCGCCCACCAAACTGGCAAAATATGAAAATGAAAATGGAAATTTAGCAGTAGTAAAGTTTCGGAGCCGTAAGAAAAAGCATTTCTATTTTTATGAAGAAAATGGCGAACTGGGCAAGATTGTACAAAAGAAAGGTCTGAGGCATGTGGAGATAGACTTGCAAAATGGTGAAAAAAATGTTCCTCAAAAAATAGAGGTAAAGCACAAGCGCATTAAATTACATATTAAATTGAAATTATTAAGAACAAATGCTGGATAGTTTATTTACATATCAAATTGCTAAACAAGAAGATGGCGTTTTAGAGGCCAATGTGACCATTAACGCCGACCATGAAATTTTTACCGGGCATTTTCCGGGCTATCCAATAATGCCGGGCGTATGCATGGTGCAAATTGTTGAGCAGATTTTTAGTGACTTTCATAACCGGAAATTTTTGTTGAGCAATGCCAAAAGCATTAAGTTTTTATCACTTTTCAATCCCAGGGAAGTCAGTCAGGTAAAAGCTTCTATTCAGTATAAACCGGGCGAAAACAATCAGATGCAAATAAGTGCAACGTTGTTCACCGATGAAATCACCTATTTCAAACTAAAAGGGCAGCTTCGTGAGAGAGAAAGCGACACAGGTAATACAAAAGTTTAAAGCCAACAATTGTTGTGTAATTGTTCCCACTTACAACAATGCCACGACCATTGAAACGGTGCTCAGCGATGTTTTAACGTATTGCGAAGATGTAATTGTGGTGAACGATGGCTCAACAGACACTACATCGGAAAAGTTAAAAGCCTTTAGAGATAATGTAACGCTTGTTGAATACAAAGAAAATCAGGGGAAAGGTCATGCACTGTTGACCGGGTTTCGTGCCGCTTATGCCGAAGGTTACAGCCATGCAATTACCATTGATTCTGATGGACAACACTATGCCTCCGATCTTGAAATTTTTCTCGATGCATTACCGCAAAACCCGCAGTCAGTAATTATTGGAGCCCGCAAACAAGCGCGGGAGCATCAGTCCAAAGGGAGTAAGTTTGCGAATAATTTTTCCAATTTCTGGTTTAAAATAGAAACCGGCGAATCACCGGAAGATACACAGTCAGGCTACCGTTTGTATCCGTTGGAGCCCATTAGTAAGATGCGATTTTTTACGAAAAAGTACGAGTTCGAAATTGAGGTGCTAGTGAGACTTTCATGGCGCGGATTTCAGATACGAACCGTCCCGGTCAATGTTTTTTATCCGCCAAAAGAAGAGCGTGTGTCCCATTTCAGGCCAGGGCGCGATTTTGTGCGCATCAGTATTTTAAACACCGTTTTGGTTTTTTTAGCGCTTATTTTTTTCCTGCCCCGCAACATGTTCCGGCGTTTTCGGAACAAGAGCATCAAAAGAATTTTTAACGAATATATCGTTGGTAAAAAAGTTTCAACAACTATGGCTGCTGTGTCTATTGGATATGGCGTGTTTTTTGGAATTGTGCCGATTTGGGGTTATCAATTAATAGTCGGATTGTCGTTGGCGCATTTATTAAAATTGCATAAAGGCATCGTATTTTTAGCGGCCAACATCAGTATTCCGCCCATGATACCGGTAATTTTATATTTTAGCTACGTGCTCGGCGGTTATTTAATGGGAAATGGAACATGGACAATTCATTTTAGCGATATAAATTTTGAAACGGTGAAAAACGATATTGTTCAGTATATTGTGGGAAGTTTTGCGCTGGCCGCAGGAGCCGGGCTCGTGTTTGGTTTTTTGTCGTTTTGGGTTATTAAATTCATCAGGTTAATACGAAGTAAATAATGTTCAATATTTTTGTACATACATATCACTTTTTAAAAAAGCGTACAGCTCTCTTTATTGCCGTAATGCTTTTGTTGGCAGCGGCTATTGGTTACCAGTTATACAACATCCAATTAGAGGAAGATATACAGGCCATTATTCCCCACGACGAAAAAATAGACAACCTGAGCATGGCGTTGAACAACTCGAAGTTTTCCGATCAGGTTGTGGTTAATTTTTCATTCCGAGATACATCTGTTCACGATCCGGAGAAACTCAAAACAGCAGCCGGTAAATTTGTGCAAATCGTTCGTAAAGACACTTCCCGGGTGAAAAAAGTGCGGTTTAAGGTAGGCAATATGGATTTCAGGGAGGTGTAT
>CAYPSX010000120.1:0-12243 GCA_964413185.1 uncultured Bacteroidales bacterium | reverse complement strand
CCGCAAATTCTAACAGGACGATTAAGTTTTTCTGTTAAAAGGTCGATACGCTCCTGTTTTTCCAACGATTTAAAATCTTTCGGTATATCGATGTTCAATACATCTTTACAATAATTTGCAATTTTTGTAAGATAAGCATCATTCAAATCTTCGTTATTGGTGAGTCTGCCCAGATATTTGTTTATTTTTTCTTTCAAATCCAATAGTTTGCCGGCCAGCACTTCTTTATATTCAACAGTTATGGATTTTAATCTGTCGGTTACAACATTGTCGATATTTTTAATAAAAATGATGTCGGCATCAATTTCATTAAGGTTCTCAATGAGCGAACCATGGCCTCCCGGCCTGAAAATTAATTCTCCAGCTTCATTGCGAACCGGTTCGAAGTCCATATCAACAGCAATGGTATCGGTATATTCTTTTTGAACTGAAAACTCAATGTTGTATTCCACATTAAAATGCTTTTCGTATTTCGGTACAACTTCTTTTATGTGCTCGCGGAAATCGTCCATAAATTCCGGTGAAATTGTAAAGTGGATGCTGACTTCGTTTTTTGATTTTGCATACATGGCGCCTTCTACAAGATGCTCTTCAACTGCAGTACGCACTTCATTTTTGTATTTATGAAACTTTATCAGCCCTTTCGGGTAGTTTCCATAATCCAGCCCTTTCTCTGAAACAATAAGTTCCAACGCACCAACATAATCTTTTTTATTGAATTTACTTTGTATGCAGTCTCCTTTTTGAGAGCAAATGTTCTCAAGTTCATCATAAAAAGCAAAATCCTGAATATTTTCACAAATTGTATAAACAGATTGCGCAGAACGGTCGGTCAAAAGCTCAAGGTACTTCTCCTCTGAGCCATCGTAGGCTTCCAGCACTTCAAATATTTTTTTGAACATCCGGCTTGCTGCGCCACTGGCGGGGACGAACTTATATATTTTACTGTTTTTTTGTTTTTTAGTATATAATGTTTTGAGGGTCTCTTTTTCTTCTTCGTTAAGTTGTGCTATTCCCTCTTCAGGCGTTGCAGGAGCTACAATATTCAATTGCTTAAACCCGGTTTTGAAGCGTTTAATTTGCTCTTTTACGCGGGAAGCATCTATTCCTTTGTCTTTTAATTGTTTGGTATCCTTTTCTGTAATCATATTCATTAAGATTTTAGGATTTACTCAATAATCAAAATTAATCATATTTTTGGTTTTCATACAAAATCTCGCGGGTTTCCATTTAAAATCCTTCACAAAACACTATTATTTAGCTCCTTATCTTTATTGAAATATTCAGTCCAAATTATTCCTCCAACAATAAAACCTAATCCGGCTACGGTTGTCCACAAAATGGGTTCTTTTAACAACAAATTAATAAAGACCAATGATAAAAACGGCGATATGTAGATGTAGTGACTAATTTTATCTGACGATGTTGCCAGTTGTAGCGCCTTGAGCCAAATAACAAAGGTTAATGCCATTTCAAACAATGCAGCATATAAAACTGCCAACCAGCTTTTAGAAAATAATTCTTCTGCAGTAGGAAATGGTATCGACTCGGTAAAAAATGTATAGGGCAAAATCAAAACAAGGGCAAGCGTAAAGTTCAACCAGATTTGCTGAATAGGATCAGCTCCGGATAATTTATTAATGATCCAATACGACGCCCAAATTAAACTACTACCAACAGCAAGTAAAATCCCCGACAAATTTACGCTGAGCTCCGAGTGCATTGAACCATAAGAAATAATAAAAACGCCTGCCAGAGAAATTAACATCCCCCAAAAAACTTTTGTCCGAAATTTCTGACCTAAAAATATAGAAGAAAACAAAACTAAAACCAAAGGCCAGGTGTAGTTAAGTGATTGTGCGATCTGAGCTGGCAACATATTGTAAGCATTGAACAAAACCAAGTAATACCCAAAAGGATTCAGTATGCCACCGGCAAGGCCCAACAACAAGCTACGTCGGGATATTTTTATTTTCCATTTTCCGGTTGCAGTGCCAATAACCGTTAAAGTCACCCAGGCCATAACAATAACCCAACATAAAAACTGTGTTGGCGAAAGGGTTTCCAGTCCAAACTTAAAAGCAGTGGCTACCGTAGACCAAAAAAAAGTAGCCAAAAGAGCCAACAACACTGCTTTTTTGTTATTTTGTGTATTGTTCATATTTAATGCCAAATTATGGACGACAAAGGTTCATAAAAATATTGATATTAAACATGTTTTTCAGGTGGAAATTTTTAACATAATAGTATCAGATTGAAGAAAAAATTGCTATCTTTGAGCCTTTGAAAACAATCGTTAAAATACTGACTTACAATGGATTTAATCTCAAAAATCAAAGAAAAAGCAAAAACAAACAAACAGCGAATCGTATTACCGGAAGGTACAGAACCCCGCACCCTTGAAGCTGCCAACATTTTAATCGGAGACCAAATAGCCGACATTATTCTGTTGGGCAATAAGCAGGAAATCCTCGAAAAAGCCACTCAATCGGGTTTTAAGAATATTGAAAACGCCCGGATTATCGATCCAAAAAAACATGAAAAGAAAGAAGAGTATATTGATAAGTTAGTAGAGATAAGAAAGAAAAAAGGGCTTACAAGAGAGCAGGCAGAAGAGCTTCTGAACAATCCTTTGTACCTGGCCGTTATGATGATTAAAAATGGCGATGCCGATGGCGAGGTTGCCGGTGCAGATAATGCCACAGGCGATGTACTCCGTCCTGCATTTCAAATCGTAAAAACAAAACCGGGCATTAGCGTTGTTTCCGGAGCCTTTTTCATGATACTCCCTGACAAAACATTTGGAGAAGATGGTATTTTGGTTTTTGCCGATTGTGCAGTTCATCCCAATCCCACAGCACAGGAGTTGGCAGAAATAGCGGTAGCCACGGGCGAAACAACAAAAGCAATTGGCGGTTTTGAGCCACGCATAGCCATGCTTTCATTCTCCACAAAAGGCAGCGCCAAGCATGAAATGGTCGAAAAAGTCCAGGATGCAACAAAAATGGCACAAGAAAAAGCCCCGCACCTGAAAATTGATGGAGAATTACAATCAGATGCAGCCATCATACCTGCCATTGGCAACAAAAAAGCACCAAACAGCGAAATAGCAGGAAAAGCCAATGTGTTGGTTTTTCCAACCTTAGAAACAGGAAACATTACATACAAACTTGTTCAACGATTGGCCGGAGCCGAGGCAATCGGGCCGGTTTTACAAGGCATGGCAGCCCCCATTAATGATTTATCGCGCGGCTGTTCAGTTAGCGATATTGTAAATTTAGTAGCCATAACAGTAAACCAGGCAGCAAGCGAAAAACAACAATAAAAAATGCAACAATTGGCTTTAAAAAGCAAAAATAAGATCAAACTAAATCAATAATGCAAAAGGCAGGCAGGCATACTTTTGAGCCTGACCTGCCTTTGTTTTTTTACGAAAGAATACAATTATAAATTTTTAAACTAAAACATATGTCGGAAATAAAAGTTGAACCTATTGAAAAATATGGTTTAAGCGCAAAATCAAAACCAAAAAGTCAATTTTCAACAATCGGTATCGTAGGTTGCGGCCATACAGGGCAACGCATTGCCCTGATGGCGGCAAGCAAAGGTATCGAAGTTGTTTTTCTTGAATTGAGCCAGTCAAAAATAGATCAGGCTTTCCGGGAAATTACAGAAGATTTAGACCAGCGCATCAACCACTGGGGTATGACAGAAGGCGACAAACGCAGCATTTTGTCCCGTATAAAAGGAACACTTGATTATGCCGATTTCAAAAGTTGCGATCTGGTTATTGAAAGCATTTTATCTCGCACCCGTGAAGAATCAGTTGATATTCGTAAAGAGGTTTTTGTAAATATTGAGAAACATGTATCACCGCACACTATTATTGCAACCAACTCTACTACACTGGTTATTACAGAATTGGCTTCCCGTCTGGAACACAAAGATCGCTGCATAAGCCTCCATATTTCAACGACTGCACCAGAGGCAAGTATTATCGAAATTGTGAAAGGACTTCATACTTCATCAGCCGTATGTGAAGACGTAAGGCGATTTGCCAAACTTATCGGAAAAACAGCAATACCCGTACTGGAATCGCCCGGACTTGTAACAGCACGGTTATTCGTATCTTTCATCAGCGAAGCCTGCGATGTTCTTATGGAGCGGGTTACCGACATGGAAAACATAGATTTTGCAATGAAAAACGGTCTTGGTATGCCACTCGGCCCTTTTGAAATGGCTGACAAAATTGGTCTCGACCGCGTTATACGTTGGATGGAAAACCTATACGAAGAATTTGGCGATCAGAAATACAAACCTTCTCCAATACTAAAACGCCTCGTGCGGGCTGAATACTTAGGTCGTAAATCAGGAAAAGGTTTTTATGAATATGATGAAAATGGCCAGAAAATAAAAAAAAACACATTCGAGATTGATCCGACAACTTAATAGTTTAAGCATGTTGGTTTAATGTTCGATTTTAAAAAAATACGTAAAGTTCCATTCATTCACAGGACAAAAAAAATATTATGAAAGTTTTAGTATTAAATTGCGGAAGCTCATCTATAAAATTCCAATTATTAGAAATGACCCAACATGAGGTCATTATTAAAGGTATTGTCGAAAAAATCGGTCTGAAAGGATCGTTTCTGAAAAGTAAACGAAACGATGGCGATCAGGTAAAACTTGAAGGCGAAATCCTCGATCATCAAACAGGTATTGAATATATTCTGGGCGTACTGATAAGCAAAGAACACGGCTCATTAAAAAGTCTTGATGAAATACATGCTGTTGGACATCGCGTTGCACACGGCGGTGAATATTTTCAGGAGAGCGCCTTCCTTACACAAGATGCCATTGAAAAAATTGAAGAATGTGCTGAACTAGCACCACTTCACAACCCGGCCAACCTTAAAGGTATAAAAGCCATTGAATCATTGATTCCCGGTATAAAACAAGTTGCTGTTTTCGATACATCTTTCCACCAAACCATGCCGGAATATGCGTATATGTATGGTATTCCACAAGCTTTGTATGAAAAATACGGCATCAGGCGTTATGGGTTCCATGGAACCAGCCACCGTTTTGTAGCAGAAGAGACCTGCAAAATGCTGGGCGAAAAAATGGAAACCAAAAAAATTATAACCTGCCATCTCGGCAACGGAGCTTCTGTTGCTGCTATAGATCGGGGCATTTCCATAGATACGTCCATGGGTTTCACACCGCTTGAAGGACTTATAATGGGCACACGCTCCGGCGATCTTGACATTGGCGCGTTTATGTTCATCATGGAAAAAGAAGAAATAGGTTTAAAATCAGCTAACACATTAGTAAATAAACACAGTGGAATGGTTGGTTTAACAGGTGTAAGCTCCGATATGCGCACCATTGAAGAAGCTGCTGAAAGTGGAGATAAGCGCTGCCAAAACGCTTTGAAAGCCTACGATTACCGCATCAAAAAATATATCGGCTCATACACTGCAGCAATGAACGGACTCGATTACCTGATTTTTACCGGCGGAATTGGTGAAAATGCAGACACAACACGTCGAGGAGTTGCCAGCGATCTGGAATATCTTGGCATCAAAATAGACCCTGCAAAAAATGACGGTCTGCGTGGTAAGCCTGAAGTCATCAGTACAGAAGACTCCAAAGTAAAAGTTATTGTAATGCCAACCAACGAAGAACTCGTCATTGCAAAAGATACGGTACGTATAGTTGAAAATATTAAGAAATAATTAACAAATACAAACAAAAATGATTACACAGCTCGATCAAATGTTTGATGCCCTGAACAATCAGGAAAAAAAGAAGCTCGTAGCCGCCTGGGCCAACGATGCACACACCATTAGTGCAGTAAGCATGGCCATAGATAAAGGCCTGATTGAAGGAATTCTTGTTGGCGACAAAGAAGTAATAAAACAAACATGCCATCAAGAAGGTATTGATTATGGCAAATTCACCGTTATTCATACTGCAACTGATGTTGAAGCAGCTGCAAAATCAGTAGAGATGGTTGCCACAGGCAAAGGCGATGTACTGATGAAAGGCCTGCTGAGTACAGATAAATATATGCGGGCAATTCTGAATAAAGAATTCGGGTTGTTGCCTCCCAAAGGGGTTTTGAGCCATGTAACTGTAATCCAAAACCCTAAATATCACAAACTTCTGGTTGTCGGCGATGTAGCTGTTATTCCACAACCAGATTTGAAACAAAAAATTGCCATTACAAATTACTTAATACATGCAGCCAAATCTTTAGGCGTAGAAAAGCCTAAAGTAGCAGCAATATCTGCTTCGGAACAGGTAATGCCCGATGTACCTTCATCTGCAGATAGTACTTTTCTCGCTAAGATGGCTGAGCGAGGACAAATAAAAGGCGCAATTGTTGAAGGCCCGCTGGCACTCGACCTGGCTGTTGATAAAGAATCGGCTAAAATTAAAAAAATGGACAGTGAAGTGGCCGGCGATGCAGATTGCCTGTTATTTCCCAATATTGAAGCCGGAAATGTTTTCTATAAAACCAGCACAAAACTAGCTGAATGCGAATTAGGTGCTGTGGTAGCCGGGGCAAAAGTGCCGGCTGTACTATCCTCACGAGGCGACAGTACGAAAACTAAATTGTATTCCATTGCTTTGGCCGCATTAATGGCTAAATAAACATAACAGGGAGCCTTTTGGTTCCCTGTTTTTACTTTATTCACGGCAAAATTAGGATTCCTTCACAGGAAATATTTTTCCGGTTTAAGAAAAAATTCAGAGACAAAAAAGAAAGCAAAGGCGTTCAAGTCTAAAAAAATAAGCTTTTGTTGAATGACAAAAAACAAATGATATGCAACCCATCACAAGCCTCGACCAAATGGTCGACCATCTGAAACAGAGCGGATTAAAAAAACGAATTGCTGTGGCCAATGCACAAGACTCCAACACGATTGGTGCATTGGCAAAAGCCGTAAAAGCAGGTTTTGCCGAAGCGCTCATGGTTGGCCCTAAAAACCAAATTGAAAAAGCCGCCAAAGAACAAAACATTGATCCTTCGATTTTCAAAATAATTGATATAGCAGACGAAACTAAAGCAACCGAACATGCCAGAAAGCTTGTTAAAAAAGACCAAGCTGATGTTTTAATGAAAGGCCTTGTAGGTACAGACAAATTTTTGAAAGCCGTACTTGACAAAAAAGAAGGCTTATTACCTCCCAAAGCTGTAATGAGCTATGTTTGCGCTATCGAACTTCCAAAATATCATAAATTATTATTTGTTACAGACACTGCCGTACTTCCATTTCCAGACCTGAAACAAAAAGTTTCAATGCTCAACTATCGCGTACAAATGGCCAATAGATTTGGTATTGATAACCCCAAGGTAGCGCTTATTGGTGCATCGGAAAAAGTTAGCGAAGGTTTTCCAAATAGTCTTGACTATGCCATGATTTCGAAAATGGCCCAGCGCGGGCAAACGGAAAAATGCATAGCCGACGGCCCGCTTGATATTTTTCTGGCCTGCGATCCGGAAAGTGTAAAAATTAAAGGCGTGAAAACACCGGTTGGTGGCGATGCCGATGTATTACTTTTCCCGACACTGGAAGCCTGCAATAGTTTCTACAAGGGCCTGATGCTTTTCGGTGGAGGCTAACTTGCCGGCTTAATACAGGGAACAGAAAAACCCGTCGTAGTAATGTCGCGTAGTGAAAGTCCAAAATCTAAATTCTACTGTGTGGCTCTATCTTGTTTAATGAGTGAAAACAATTAATAAATAAACCAATAATTATGGATTGCTGTTATAGAATTTTAGCTATCAATCCCGGATCAACATCCACAAAGATAGCAGTTTACGAAAACGACAAGTCGCTTTTTCTTAAAACCTTAAGACACAAAAGCAGTGAGCTGGAAGGTTATGAAAAAATTGCAGACGAATTTGAGTTCCGTAAAAAAATTATTCTCGAAGAACTAAAAAATGCTGATATAGAAATTGACTCACTGGCAGCGGTTGTAGGCCGCGGAGGGCTAATTAAACCCGTAGAAGGTGGTTGCTATGCAGTGAACCAACGAATGATTGATGACCTGAAAAAAGCCGAACGCGGCGAACATGCCTCAAACCTGGGAGCCCTTATTGCTCAAGACATTGCCAAAGAAATCAAAGATGCAAAAGCATTTATTGCCGATCCCGTCGTCGTTGACGAAATGCAGGATGTAGCCCGATTTTCCGGTCACCCGAAATTTCAGCGTAAATCAATTTTCCACGCACTGAACCAAAAAGCAATTGCACGTGTTCATGCCCGTTCAATGAACAAAAAATACCACGAACTGAATTTCATTATTGCACATATGGGGGGCGGAATATCTGTAGGTGCCCACAAAAAAGGTAAAGTCATTGATGTAAATAACGCCCTCGACGGCGAAGGACCATTTTCACCTGAACGCACCGGAACTCTTCCGGCAGGCGATCTCGCCAAACTTTGTTTCAGCGGCGAATACACCCTTGATGAAGTCAAAAAAATGATCAAAGGGAAAGGCGGACTTGTTGCCTACATGAACACAAACGATGCGTACTCAGTAGAAAAAGCAGCGGCAGCAGGAGACGAAAAAGCCAAATTAATCCAGAATGCCATGTGCTATCAGGTGGGGAAAGCAATTGGTGAAATGGCAGCCGTTTTAAAAGGTGAGGTTGATGCCATTATTTTAACAGGCGGAATTGCGCACAATAAATATTTGGTAGATTATGTTCGCGAAATGGTAGGATTCGTAGCCACTGTTGTAACCTATGCCGGCGAAGATGAAATGAAAGCTCTGGCAACTAATGCACTGTATGCTTTAACCGATGAAATTGAAGTTAAAGAGTACAAATAATTGTCTAAAATATTTGTCATTGAAGCTGTTCAGAGTTTGGACAGCTTTTTTTATGAATTAACGCATACGACCAAAAAACATCATTTTTGTTGTTATTCAACAATAATGCACAAGGAAACCAGTTTATTAAAAGCAGCATCGCAAAAACACCGAACCTTTCATGATTGATAAAATGGTTGGGTTTGATGTAAAAACAATGGTAACGTAAAAGATTATAGATCAATGACATTAACAAAAATAGTCAAGACAATATCAATATTTATTATTGGTACAAACAGCCTGTTAGCGCAGAATATTCATGGAACTATTACTGATGCAGCATCCAAAAAACCCATATCTAATGTGCGTATTTTGAATAAACGTACCAACGCACAATCTTTTTCCGATACAAAAGGCCAATTTCAGATCCCGGGAGCCGTAAACGACACTCTTCAGTTTAGTTATGTAGGTTACTATTCTGCTCATAAGGTTGTTTCTGACCTCGAAGCTTTGGGCATTCAACTAAATTCGCTTACGTATCAATTGAACCAAGTCGATGTTTATGATAAAAAACCTATTCCACATATATACAAAAGTGATGTGTCTTTTGATGAGAAGCCCAAGTTATTGGAAGCTATATTACATCCGGTTTCGTATTTGTATTATCGCTTTAGTAAGCGGGAAAAAGCCAAGCTTAAAGTACGAAAAATGATGGAATATGAGCAAGAAATGGCAAAGGTGATGGCTATTTATAACAAGGAATTGCTGCAGAAGTATACAGGCTGGACGGGTAAAAAACTAGATGATTGCTTTAGTTATTGCAATGCTCATATCGAATTATGCAAGGGCGATGACGAATTTTCTATTAAGTACAAAGTTTTGAAACTGATTGCGCTTTATCGGAAAGAAAAAAATACTGAAAAAAAGTGATAGGGCAAATTATTCAACAAATCCCAAATAAACTTGGTACATCTATCTATAAAATATTTTCAAAAACATATTGTAATAAGGAAGGTATCAGCCAGATTATTCCAAGGTTTTTATAATTTCGCAACAGAAAGCGTTATGACAATAAAGCAAACCATTTACAAGGCAGATATCAATAACTTTAAAATGCCACAACTTGTTGCAAACTAAATTGTTCGAATGAAGAGTAAAACAACAGCACATAACCGGATGTATCTATGGATAATTAATAACTTATCCAATAAGCAAATAATGGGATTATTGGCCGCTGTTGTGGGTTTGGCGTCCGGTTTTGCTGCCGTATTGCTGAAAAATATGGTTCACTTCATTTCTCACGGACTGCACAATTTTTCTTATGAAAATTATGAAAACTACATCTATATTATTTCCCCGATAATTGGGATTTTACTTACCATTTTATTCATTCGGTACGTTTTGCGAAAACCTGTGGGACATGGTGTTCCGGGTATTTTACATTCAATAGCCCGGAATAACGGTTTCCTGGAAAAATACAAAACATTTTCATCACTTATTGCAAGTACCTTTACTGTTGGATTTGGCGGATCTGTAGGTCTGGAGGGTCCGATCGTGGGAACAGGCGCTGCCATTGGGTCAAACGTGGGCAGGGCATTCCGGTTAAGTCGCCGGCAAATTGTAACGCTCATAGGTTGTGCATCATCAGGTGCTGTTGCAGCTATTTTCAATGCGCCCATTGCCGGAATTGTTTTCAGCCTGGAAATTCTTATGCTCGACCTTACTTTTTCGTCGCTTATCCCACTTTTAATTGCTTCCGCATCGGCTGTTGTTACATCCTACTTTTTTCTGGGCAACGATATTTTATACAAATTTGAAGTTGTTCATACTTTTCAGCTTTACGACTTAATATTTTATGTTTTGCTGGGTATCTTCAGTGGACTTGTATCTGTATTTTTCGCCCGGGTGTACCTTTTCATGGATCGCAAATTTGAAAACATTAAGAATAGCTACAACAAGTTGCTTACCGGAGGTCTGTTGCTGGGGTTGCTTATTTTTATTTTTCCTTCGTTGTATGGTGAAGGGTACAACGAAATAAACCGCTGCCTTTCCGGCGAAATGGATTACCTTTTTAACCGAAGCTTTTTTTACGGTCTGCAAGATGAATTATGGGTAGTAATTGCCCTGCTTTTTGCCGTAACTATGCTCAAAGTTGTGGCAACCGCATCGACCTTTGGAGCCGGTGGAATTGGCGGCATCTTTGCTCCTGCCCTTTTTATTGGTGCCAATGCCGGCATGTTTTTCGGTAAGTTGATGAATTTAACGGGAATTCACGAAATTTCCGAAAGAAATTTTGCCCTTGTTGGGATGGGCGGACTTATAGCTGGTGTTTTACATGCTCCGCTATTTGCCATTTTCCTCATTGCAGATATTTCCGGTGGCTACAGCTTATTTGTTCCACTAATGACCACAAGTATTTTCTCGTATGTAATTGTCAAGTATTTCCAGCCAAACTCAGTATACACTTATCAATTAGCGCAGCGAAAAGAGCTCATGACGCACAATAAAGATAAGTCTGTTTTGCAAATGATGACCATCGACAATCTTATCGAAACCAACTTCTGCACAGTGCTTGCAGATGCTTCTTTGGGAGATTTTTTGCAAACGGTGACCAAATCGCGCCGCAATATTTTCCCGGTAATCGATCATGAAAATAATCTTCAGGGCATTGTATTTATCAATGATATCCGCCACATTATACTCAAACAGGAATTGTACGACAAGGTAAAAATGAGCGACCTTATGTACATGCCGTCGCCGCTGGTGCACCCTGACGAAAGCATGGAAGATGTGGCTAAGAAATTTCAAACCACATCGCACTACAATTTGCCTGTTGTAAAAGACGGAAAATATGTAGGATTCATTTCACGAGCCAATATGTTTTCGACCTACCGGAAAATTTTGAAAGATTTTTCTGAGGAATGATTCCAATTTGAGTTTAAAATCCCGGCAGGATGCCGGAGGCATCAAACGTTTATAGAAAAGGAAATTGGGAACGGGAAACGATTCCGGTGTTAGCTGTGTAGATTGAGCGTAGCCGAAATCAGGATTCGAAGCTGGAATCGAACGTTTTGTCTCGGCGTGTTTTAGAAACACACCGAATTTTCCCGTCTCTGAATTGCCGGGGTTTTCCGGCACAAACGGTGCCCAGACTCGGTGTGTCTTGGAGACACGCCGAGTCTTTCCATCTCTGAATAAACAGCGCGTTTTTTTCGGAACGGAATCGGCATAGCGGTTTGTGGCCGCATAGCCGATGGAAACGTTCGTACAGTTTTTCATCCGCTAAGCGCCATAGAGGCGCTATGCGGGAAGCATCGCTGAATCTCTAGGTTTATAGAAAACGGCAATGGAAACGGAACCCAATTCCGGGATTAAAAATGCTCCCGAAACGTTTTTTGCAAACCAACCACAAAACAT
>CAYPSX010000119.1:0-12391 GCA_964413185.1 uncultured Bacteroidales bacterium | reverse complement strand
ATTTTTACTTTTCCTCCTTTGTTTTGGCTCCACGTTGCATGTTTTTTATCGGGCGAGATGCAAAAGTTCTGATACAGGCGGTTTGAGCGTATACGTCGGTCAGGTCTTTTTGCTGTGAGCGGTTCGGCCCTTTCGGCTTCCTGCTTGTACCGGTAGCTGATGTACTGGCTCCATTCTTCAATCAGGTGCCGGAAAGGAATGCCCGTGATGAAAACAAATGCATTGTTGATGTTTTTGGTCATGCGGGACAAATACATAATGTCGCGAAGCGCCGGCTCTCCGTAATTCATGGCAATGAAAGTCCAGAAAGAAAAGCCGGCCAAACGTGCATCTTCACCTGTGAGCCAGTGCAGTTTTTTGTACTTATTGTGTAAAAGTCCGTCTTTCACTTTTGCCTGCATGTGGGCATCGAACTCATTCCCGTAATATGCCACCAAACCTTTGACGTACCATTCGGGGTATTCAATTAGCGCAGTATTGGCCAGTCTGTCGGTAAACCGGTTGCCCACCAAAATATCGTTGATGAGCAGTTCGGCAATGGCTTCTTTTATCTGCTTGTCGATATGGAAATGGTTTCCATAGTTGAATATTAAAACTTTGTTGTTGGCAATGTTCGTAACGCCGCCAATGTTGTATTCCTCTTTTCCGGAAACCAGCCCGATGTTGCTTTGCCTGTAGTCGAGCAAATCGTTGTAAACAATAAAATTGATGTCGCTGTTTAGGCGATAATCAAGGCGGTACTCCATTTCCGTAACGATTTCCCTGGCGCGCAAACCTGTATAGCGCGCTGTGTTGTCGCCTCCCTGGTGGTAATAAACTTTGTAATCTTCAAAATCGTAATGTTGCCAGAAAAAGTCGCGGTATTGTACCCGGTTTTTTCCAAACTTCATGCTGTGGCCATTGTAAAACTGGGCTTTTGCTATTTCAGTAAAAGCCAGTAACAGGATTATTAACCCTGTGATTATGACCACCATTTTTTTCACTTGTGCATGCGTTGTTTTAAAATTTCGTACATCATAACGGCTGCTGCATTGGATACATTCAACGATGCAATTTTGCCGCGAATGGGCAGTGCTGTTTTAATATCTACATTTTCGAGTAAAACCGGGCTTATGCCTGTATCTTCGGCTCCCATGATGAGGAGGGCAGGGCCACTTAATTCATTTTCAAAATACAGGTTTTCGGATTTTTCCGTGGCTGCAATGGTTTTCAAACCTGAATCTTTTAGGTAATTGATGGTTCTTTTCAAGTTGTTCGTGCGGCAAATTGGAATGTTGTAAATGGCTCCTGCCGAAGTCTTTACGGCATCGCCGCCAATGCGCGCCGAACCTTTTTGCGGGATGATAATTCCGTGCACGCCGGCGCATTCTGCTGTGCGCACAATGGCGCCAAAATTACGCACATCGGTTACTTCGTCGAGCATCAGAAAAAACGGGTCTTCGCCGCGGTCGTAAACGTTCATCAGTACATCTTCTGCCTGATGGAACGGCACCGGCGATATGAGTGCAATTATGCCCTGGTGGTTTTTTCGTGTGATGCGGTTAAGTTTGGCGTCCGGAACTTCTTGCAGCGGCACGCGGTGGTCGCGCATCATTTCTTTGATGTAATCAACGGTGTCGCCACCCATGCCTTTGCGAATCAGTACTTTGTCGCAGTGCTGACCGCTTTTTATGGCTTCTTCTACGGCTCGCAGGCCGAAAATAAAATCGTTTCTATCTTTTTTGTTTGTTTCCATATCAATTTAAAATTATAGTTTTCCTTTTCTCCAGTTGTTTATATTAAAGATGATGAATTTCGTTATTAAACTGTCTTTTCGTGTTAATTTGAACTGATCTGTAGCCGGATTGTATTCATACGGAACTTTTAGTTTTTCATTCTTACCAAAATAATAAAACCAGTTTTCTCCGTTATCGGTAATTTCAACTTCGTTTGGCAGTCCGGCCAAAATGAGCATTTTTCCCATTTCGGTTTTCCATCCTTCGGTGTGACTGCTGAATTTCATGTTGGCCAGTTGTGTGCGGTTGTAGTACACGCGAATTAACCGGCGGGCTTTTTCTGTTGTTGGCGCTGCAGTGAGCCAAAAAGTGTCTACGGCTCGTTTGGGCGGCAGCTTACTGAGCATGGCCCATTCATCCGGTTCTGTAAGGTATCTCAATGGAGCTACCATTTGTTGTGCCTGCCGAATGGATGGAAAAAACGGTGTGGAAGCGATATAGCGCAACCCGCCGTTCAAATTGCTGTCGGCATTTAATACATAAGAACCCGGTTTTTGAAAATGCACATACTCATCTTGTTTAATTTTTTGTGCCGTATCAAAGGGCAACGAGTCGTTTTTGTTGTAAGTCAGATGAAAGAGCCACAAACTGTCTGTTTTAAGCGATGTGCGAAATTTCACCGAATCGCCGGTGGTGGCAAAATGCCTGAAGTACGGGTACGATGGATTGTTGTAATAGGCCATGTACCGTTGTTGATTGGTTTTTCCATCGGGCAATATGCGAACAATATCATTGGTTTCGATGCCTGAGAGCATGTCTTTGATTCGTGTTTCGATAAATTTTGCACTGTCGCTGTGGTGTTTAATGCCCATTTTGATTTGCAAATAGCTTGTGGCGGGTTTTTGTGCTTGCGGAAATTGAAAGGAGCCGCTGTCGCGCCAGGTTTGTGAGCCGGCTGAGTCGAGCAGGTAATATTCGATGTGAACACCGGCTTCCTGGTCTTGCCGGCGCTTGAATTCCGGGAAATGGATGTCGCTTACCGGAATGCGCACAAAGAGCACCGACGAGTCAGCCGAAACGCGATAAAGTTTACTGATCGGATGAATATCTGTTTGCCCGGGATCGTACAAATGAGCAAAATTGCGGTCGCTAATGCGAAAAAAGTAATCGCCACACGCCGTAATGCCCGTTAAAACGGTGAAACCTAGAGATATTTTGATCAACCACTTCTTCAATACTTAATGAGTTTTTTTGTGAAACGGTTTTGTGCGTTTGTATAGTTAACTAAATATATGCCTGCTGCAAAATCAGATAAGTTGATTTCCGTTACGCCGGAAGAAATATCAACATTTACTTTCTTTACAACATTTCCGTTAATTCCCATAATTTCAATCTGTCCACTGCCTTGCGGATGCTCCACGAAAATTTTTGTTTGTGCCGGGTTGGGGTATACGGCAATTTTTTGATTTTTACCGGTAATTGTGCCGGTGCCAATGGGATTGTGTTCTCCGTCATACAGGCAAATATTGTCAACATAAACCCAGTTTCCATTATCATTTACAGATATAAACTCGATTTTTATTGTGCCGTAACTTTGCAAATGCGCAAGTGAAATGGTTGTATCTCGCCAATGCTCCGGCAGGTTCGGAACAAATATATTGTTGTAATTCCCTTCCAATGTGGCCAGGTTTTCTCCTCCGTCTGCAAATAGTGTATCTGTATTTTCGTAATTGCTGCCATATCTGGCTATCACAATGAGTGAGTCTTTGAAAAGGTTGAACGCTTTTTTGGTGTAGCAATGTTTGAAGTAAGCTTTGGGTGCATCAGCATCTGCAATGTTTACCGGAGGCAGCATCAGGTAATCTTTTTCGCCTTCCATTCCGGTATATTTGTCAAAGGTGATTTTTGCTGCGTAGCTGTTGTCATCAAATCCATCGATGGTATCTACTTTCCAGGTAATGAATTGATCGGGATTGTAAGCATAAACACTGCCGTTGGAAAAATCTTCATCAATATTTTCAAATGTGAGTTTTAATGGCAGGTTTTGTTCTTCCGGATGATAAATATCGAACCAAAAGCGGTTGTTGATGGTGTCATCATTTTCAGTATTTGTGTAAACAACTCCGGTAATTTTGTGTGTTTTGTTTTGTAAGTTGAAGTTTGCCGGATCAATTTGCAGGGTGATGGTTTTGTGGTAATCGGAGTCGACCATGACGGAATCAAAGGCTAATGGCGAATCCTGGTAAAAAAGATTCAGTTCAATTATTTGAAATGATGATTCATCTACTGTTTGCATCGTTAATTCAATTTCGTACGATGTTTTGGGGCCAACGAATTGCCTTTTCGTCATCGTACAATAAGGATCAGCGCTTTGCGCAACAGGCGGTGCGGGTTCATGCGTGTCGGCAAGGTACGAAAAAGCAGCTTCGAGGTTGATCAACCCATTACCATACACATTGTCTTCGCCGGGGTCGCCCAAATCGGTTGCGGTATTGTAAAGCGCCATTAGAATTTCATCGCCGGGCACTTCGGGGAATGCTTCTTTTAGCAGGAGAACAGCTCCGGTAACATGTGGAGCTGCCATGGATGTGCCGCTCATTGTTCCGTATCCGCTTTGGTCTGTGCAAGAATAAACGCCTTCGCCGGGAGCGGAAACTTCCGGTTTAATCATCAGCGAGGTGTCCGGGCCTTCGTAACAGTTGGTGGGGCCACGGCTCGAAAATCCTGCTATGGCCAGTGTTCCGGCATTGAGCGCTCCTACACTGAAAACATTGGTTGTGGAACGCGCAATGTGTGCAGGTTCGCCAACGGTTCCAGAGCCGGGGCCATCGTTTCCGGCTGAGAAAATAACGGCAATTCCGGCTGTATGCACAGTATTGAGCACAAGCGTGGCCGGCATGTCGCAGTTGTCCGGATTGCCCGAATTCGATAATCCCCAGGAGTTGTTGATGGCATCGGGTACGTCGCTAACTGTGTTGGGATTGCCATCGGGATCTAACGCCCACTGGAACGATTCCATAATTTGGCTGCGCGTGCGCAACTCATCCAAACTGCTTACAATTGGGTCTGCTGCAATGAAATAAGCGTTGAAAGCCACGCCAATGGTATCGTAATATCCGTTGGCCTGCCCGAGTGTGGTTCCCATGGTGTGTGTGCCGTGGTCTGAAATATCAAACGGCCAGTCGTTATTGTAACCAAACCAGCACTGGTCAAGCGGAAAATAGTGGCCTAAAAAGCGGTTGCCAAATGCCGGATGTCCCGGAAAAATTCCGGTGTCGATTCCCATAGCGATGCGACCTTTCCCGGTGTAACCCATGGCCCACAATGCGCGGGCATTAATTACGCGCAGTCCGACTTCAGCTTTGTCGGTTTTTCCCGGCTTTGCTTTTTCTCCCGGATAAATTGCATAACCGGGTTCATCGTAGACAATTTTAAAAATATCTGAGTGTTTAGCCAGAGCATAAATGGCATCGGGCGATGCTTTCAGGGCAATAATGTTTGCCGCCCAAAATGGCCGTACATTGTTTATGCGATAGTTTGCTTTGAGTTTTTGTATATCGCTCAGCAGCGGCTTTTGGCTGTTTTTTGTGAAAGCCTTCACTTGTTTTATCGTTTGCCGTTTGCGTTCAGTGGCCGTCATCTTTTGATTTATCATGCTGGCGCGAACCGAGTCAGCTTTCCACTGGTCGTTTAAAATGATTACCACCGGAATTTCTTCCCCGGCATTATCATTAATTACTCTTTGCAGATACGGGTCTATCTGGGCGCTGGCAGCCAGACTGTATAAGATTCCGATAATAAAGATGATATTTTTCATAGCGTAGTGGTTTATTCTTTGTCAATATTATGGGTAGATTGTTTTTCAAAGTTTGAAGGTAGTGATTTTTTGTGGCTGATGCCCATTTCACGTATTTTTTCTGCTTTGCTAATCAGGTTTCCTTTGCCTTCACTGAGCTGTTTTACCATGTGCTCATGACTTTTTTGAGCCGCGTCAATTTTTTGGCCTACGTCATTCACATTTTCCAGCATGTTCACGAATTTATCGTAAAGTTTCCCGGTTTCGTCTGCTACGGTTTGCGCAAAACGGTGTTGCTTTTCAATTTTCCACAAATTGGCAACCGTCATTAATGTGGCCATTAAGGTTGATGGCGTTACCAAAACAATGCGGTTTTCCCAGGCAAAGTTTTGGATTGTTTCATCGTATTGTAAAGCAATGCTCAGCGCATTTTCTACAGGCATAAACAGGAAAATAAATTCCGGTGAATTGAGTTCTTCGCCGGTTTCATAACGCTTCTCAGTCAGACTTTTAATGTGCTTCTTTACAGAGCTGATATGCTTTTGCAGCGCGGCTTCCCGTGTTTGTTCGTTCGTGGCGTTCACGAGTTCTTCAAATGCAGTGAGCGACACTTTGGAGTCGATGATGAGGTGGCGGTTGTCGGGCAAAAAGACAACCACATCGGGTTGTATGCGTTTACCGGCTTCACTTTGTGTAGATACTTGTGTTTTGTAGGTGATGTTTTTTTGCAATCCGGCACGCTCCAGAATGCGCTCCAAAATGAGTTCTCCCCAGTTGCCCTGTAGTTTGGAGTCGTTTTTAAGCGCACTGGCCAGGTTTTGTGCATCTTCGCTTAGCTGGCGGTTCAGGTTGTGCAGTTGTTTTATTTCTGACGTGAGTGTGCTGCGTTCCCGGATATCTTTCTCGCGAAATTCCGAGAGCATTTGGTTGTATTGTTGTAGCTTTTCCTGCAGTGGTTTGACAATTTGGTCAAGGCTTTCCCGGTTGTTTTTATTAAGCGATTCTGTGCTTTTGTTCAGCAGCTCATTGCTCAGGTTTTTAAATTCCGTTTTCAGATGATCCTGTACTTTGGTAATCTCCTCTTCTTTGTCTTTTAGTTGGGTTTGAAAATGCCTGATTTGCTCTTGCATACGGGCAATTTCAGCAAAGTTGTGATTCAGCGTGGTTTGTAAATCGCTGTTTTTCAACTCCAGATCATCATTTTGTTTTTTTAGATATTCCAGTTCGTTGTTCAGCGTGTTGATTTTCAGTTTAAAATTTTGCTCTGTATGGTTTTTTTTATTGATAAGAATAAAAAGCCCTGCTGTGAGCCCAATTATAACGGCTATGAGAATGATGATGAGGATATTCATGGAGTTAATTCTGTGTTTGGTTTGGTTATCAAAATTAATCGAAATTTTATGAATTGAATATAATGGAAAAACAACTATTAAATTTTACTTAAAAAGTGGTGTAAGGGAATTAATTCTATGGTTTTGTCTCCGTTAATGATTGTGTCTGACTGGTTTAATGTTACAATTAAGCCACTTTTCAGGTTGAATTCTTCCATAGCTTCCCATAACCCCTTTTCTTCGCGTTCCTGATTGTCTGTATTTACTTCAAGACAAACTTGTATGAGTTGAGTAATTTTGTTTTTTTGAGAAACAATGAAATCGCATTCAACCTTTTTGTTATTGAAATAAAATAATTCTTTGTAATGTTGCCTGAGATGCCAATATACTGTGTTTTCCAGTTTCCTGCCGGTGTTTTCAGAGAACGATGCCGAAACTGTATCAACCAGGCCATTATCAAGAATGTATATTTTTCGGGGATTAACCATTTGAGCTCGATAAGAATAGGAAAAGACCGGCAATAAATTGAGTAGGTATGTTTGTTCAAGATAGGAGAGGTACTCCATAATAGTTGCCGTACTTTTAATGCCTAACTGCCTTGCCAGCTTATTACCGGTTAGTAAACCCCCAACGTTTGAAACCAGATAAGTAAGCAATCTTTGCAGTGAAGAAACATCCCTGATGCCAAATCTTACGGCAATATCACGAAATAATATATCCTCTGTAAGTGATTGTAAAATTTCCGGATTTTGGTGTTTCAAATATTCCGGAAATCCACCTTTTTCAAGATATTCTTTTGCAGCCTTTTTACTGTTTTTTTTAGCGTTTAATTGTAAAAATTCATTGTATGAAAATGGGAATAGTTCCTTTGTAATGTGTCTGCCGGTGAGTTTTGTTCCTAATTCTTTGCTAAGTAAAGATGCATTTGATCCGGTAACTATTACAGGGTATCCCTCGTCAAGTTTTTGCCTGATATAGAGTTCCCACCCTTCAATAATTTGAATTTCATCGAAGTACAGTTTTTTGTGCTGCTGCTCATTGATAATCTCATCCAACGCTTTAAAATCGTGTATGTCGAAATTGTACAGTTTTGGGGTATCAAAATTGATGAAGAAACATGATTTTTTTTCCTGTGTCGCTATATGTTGGCCGATCAATGTGCTTTTCCCACATCTCCGTATTCCTGCAATAATTAGGGCATGAGATTTTGGATGGTTCGTAAATTCAGGAAGCAATTCTCGTGGTACTGTTTCTGTTTTAGAAAGCAGTCTTTCTTTTTGCTCGCTAGCGATATTTCGAAGCGTAGATAACTTTATCATTTTTTTTGTGAAAGTAAGGTTTTTATTACTAATAAACAAATCTTTTTATTGCTAATGAATGAGCTTGTTCATTAGTAACGAATAATATGGTTTTAATACTAAATTGAAATCACCATTTTTACCCACTGCCCCTTCATTACTAACAGCCCTGTGGGCTGTTTTTTGGAGGTTTTATTCCTCTCGTAGCATTATTTTAAACAAAAAAAGTACCTGTTTGCGTTGCATTTCAATGCCGGAAAGAACAAAATTAAACGGGACAAGCGTCAACGGCGCGCAAGCATCAGGACGGAGCAACGCCCTGTTTAATTGGGAAGAGTACGGATATTGCCCTGATGGGGCATAAGCCAAAAAAGGGCAGTAATTAGTGTTTGTCCATAATGTCCGATATCTGCGTTGTTGCTCAAATTTAAAATCCTCACATACCCTATGTATGCTGCGGTTTTAAATTCTCGCACGCCTTGATCTCGAACATTCTGAACTAAACACTTCACTTTATAGACAGTATCTAATTAATCCCACACATATCGTTCATCATTATTGAATAGTGAATCGCGAAAGCTGCCCGGCAAAATATAGTGGTAAAGAAACCAAATTGTAGGTGAGTTCATTGTTTTGAGGTAAATTTATTTTCGCCTTTAACTCTCGTCCAACCGATGGTAAATCCATGTTTAAGCGAATTCCGGTCGATTTATCTTTTGATGCCAAATAAACGTGTAATGATTTGAGCGTTCCGGTTTTTCCCGCCTTAATTTCTATCGGATATACCTCATTGCCAACTTGCAGTAAACAATCAATTTCAGCATTGGAGTTTTTTGCTTCTCGCACCCAGTAATTTAGCTTTCTTTCTATGTACGGTTTGCCGGAGGCAATTATTTCCTGCATCACAAATTGTTCTGCAAGTGCTCCTTCAAAAGCGGTTGTAAGGTTGTCTATATCTAGTAAATTGATTCGTGCAATATGATTTACCAATCCAATATCCATAAAAACGGGTTTAAAAATATCCTGCGATTCCATTTGTGTTAAGGGAACGTTTGTCGATTTTGTGTGACGTACCAAATGAACAATCCGACTCATCTCTAGTTTCAGGAACGCATCTTTCAATAATGCAGATTGTGCGTTTCGATTAACCTGTACATATTTTACTTTCTGCCCAATATTATTTGCCACATAACGCAATACATCCGTTAGATACTCTTGTTGCTTGCGTGTACCATATTTGGCAAAATCATATTGAATAGATGTTATTAGGTTTGCATGTATTTTTTCTACACCAGATAACTCCTTGTTTTTGATGTAGTAGTCTACCGCTTCAGGCATGCCACCAATAAAAATATACGTGCGCAGTAAAGCTGCAATATGATTGTGCATTGCAGGACTTAACGAATCACCAACCTCAAAGTTTTCGATAACTTTAGCCATACCTTTTTCACCAATGGCATTTAGAAATTCCGTAAATGAAAGCGGATACATGTATGCAAATTCTACTCTTCCTACAGGCATTGTGTATTGCATTTCATTTAGCGTATGGTCGAGCAGCGATCCGGCACCTATAACATGCAATGCAGGTCTCTCTTCATAGAAATACCGCAATGCTGCAATAGCTTTCGGGGAGAACTGAATTTCATCGATAAACAGGAGTGTTTTGCCATCAAGTACCGGAATGTTGTACATCGCCGATAGTTCATTAATTATCTGTTGTGGATTTGTTTGGGCGAACAAGTCGGCAAATTCCCGGTTTTTTTCCAAATTAATGTTCAGCAAATGTTGAAAATGTTGCTTAGCAAACTTTTTTACAGTATGTGTTTTACCTACCTGTCGGGCTCCCCGCACAATCAAAGGTTTATGATTCGAGCTGTGTTTCCAATTGAATAAATAGCGTTCGAAATTTCTTTCCATTTTTCTTTTTTTGTAAATATAGTAAATATTATTGTAAAATTATATTTATATATATATAACAGTATTGGAAAATATTAATAATTTGTGTAAAACACAATAGTAAAATAGTAATTAAAGCCATTCTCGAATTACCTCGTTGGTGAGGACGTATTACAGCAAAGCAACTGCAGCACAAAATGCAACCTTAACAACATTAACCTGCTGGAAATTTCCGATCAGGTTGAATGGCGACAGTTGATAAATTGGGTGTGATTGGACAAGAACCATTATTTTGCTTGCCGCCCCTTCAGGGCTCCATTCCGTTCATTGTTCCGTAACACGGGGCGGCGCCCCGTGCTGTTGCTGTCAGCCCTGTGTGGGCTGTTTTTTGGAGGTTTTGTTTCTCTCGCAGCATTATTTTAAACAAAAAAAGTACCTGGGTTTCGCTCGAGGAAGGACACAGCGAAGCCCTCACTAAAAGAACTTCACAGTTTCATTTGTTGCGGGCACTGCGGAGAAAAATACCAGCACTGCTAAAAACGAGAAGTGAGGGTTTCGCTCGGTAGAGAGTTCAGCGACGCTCCCCGCTTAGCGGATGACAGATTGTACAAAAAAACCATCGGCTATGCGGCATGTAGCCGCTAATTCCGCACCAAAAAAAACCTGCTGTTTCACCATCGCAGACGGAAAGACTCGGCGTGTCTCCAAGACACACCGAGTCTGAGTCAAGTGAGGTTTTCGCTCGGCACAAAGCGAGTGTTTCCTATCAATAATTCAGATATTAACTAGCATTAATAAAAAACTCAAAATTTATTAACTCAAGTTAATGATTTTGTATAATTATTATTAACTTTGGTTAATAAATATATCAAATGGAACAACTTTTTGTAAAGCATCGCCAATTATTAGAAAAGCTGGATGCCAGTTTTAAACGGTCTATTTATGATCAATTGCCGTGGGATCAACAAATGATTGGCATTACCGGCTCAAGAGGCGTGGGTAAAACCACGCTGATTCTGCAATACATCCGCGATCACTATCCACTCACAAAAAAAGCACTGTACATCAGCTTTGATGGTATTGCTATGCCTTATGAAAATTTAAGAAGCTTAGCAGAAGCTTTTGCACGACAAGGTGGTGAGCATCTTTTTATTGATGAAATACACAAATACCCCAACTGGTCGCAGGAACTGAAATATATTTATGACATGATACCTGAACTACACGTGGTTTTTACAGGTTCTTCCATTTTGGACATACAAAGCGGTCAGGCAGATTTAAGCCGGAGAGCGTTAATGTTCAATATGAACGGCCTCTCTTTCAGGGAATTTCTGCAGATAGAAACCGGTCAAAGTTTTAATTCATATCTGCTGAATGATATACTCCAAAACCATGAGCAAATAGCATCGGATATTAACCAAAAAATAAAACCACTTGCTTTTTTTGATGCATACTTACGGCATGGTTATTATCCTTTTTACTTGCAATCAATAGATTATTACAGTCATAGATTATCCGCTACGATCAATCAAATTATTGAGGTTGACATGCCAATGTTAATGAAAATTGATTATCAATATATCCACAAAATAAAGCGGTTTGTCAATATTCTTGCGCATGAGCTTCCCCAAACACCCAATATAACATCGCTGGCCGGAGCTATTGAAGTATCCTGGCAATCGGTAATCAAATACCTGCATTATTTAGAAAAATCGCGCATCATTCAAATAGTTTATCCTGCAGGAAAAAATGTGTCAGTGCTGGCTAAACCCGAAAAAGTTTTTCTTCATCATCCTAATTTGTTTTATGTGTTTAATGATGTGAATACCAACAAGGGAAACCTCCGTGAAATGTTTTTTGTAAACCAACTGGCTTCAAGATATAAAGTTGAGACTGCAAAAAAGGGTGACTTTATAATCGATGAAACTTATACATTCGAAATCGGAGGATCTGCGAAAAACTACGATCAAATTGCAGGGGTAAAGCAATCATTTATCGCAGCAGATGAATTGGAATACGGTTTTGGCAATAAAATACCTTTGTGGATGTTCGGTTTTTTGTATTGATGAATAGCAATATAAACTCTTGCTTTATAATAAGCACCGGGCGTTGCCCGTTGCTCTTGCTATAATCCCTATCTTTGGGCTTTTGTTGCTGCAAAGTAAATGAAATGTGACCCAAACTTACTAAAAGCTTCGGTATTAGATATATATTACATAAGTCTGGCGTCAATAGCGTTCCGGTATAGAATCAGGGTGCACCCTGCCTTGAAATTTCGTAAGGAGCCTTGCCCTGAAAAAGCAAAATCATAAATGAATTATTGAATTTTGATGTTTTTTTCGATAATGGATTATC